>JALYFY010000510.1 GCA_030777385.1 Pseudomonadota bacterium
AGGAACTCGGCGGCGCAGGCGGGGAGGGCACCAATCCGGAGCAGCTCTTTGCAGCCGGCTATTCGGCCTGCTTCCTGGGAGCACTGAAGTTCGTGGCTTCGCAGAGCAAGATCACGCTGCCGGCTGACGCAGCAGTCGAAGCGAAGGTTGGCATCGGCAAGCGGGATGATGGCGCCGGCTTCGGCTTGGTGGTCGAGCTGAAGGCGAGCCTGCCGGGCCTGTCGCAGGAGCAGGCGACCGATCTGCTGCATCGGGCCGACGTGGTTTGCCCGTATTCGCACGCCATTCGCGGCAACGTGCAAGTGGCGCTGTCGGTCTAAATCACAATAATAAGCCGTAGGGGCAAAGGCCTCCTGCCTTCACGGGCAGGAGGCCTTCTTACGTTCAGGACCAGAGTTTCGTGAGCGGCCCGGTTGCTCCGTCAACCGGATCGGAGGCGGGTAGGGATACCTGGGCAATGCGCTGTTGCGAGCTAGCAAGGGCCTTGGGATCGTCAGGGACGGTGTCGTAGTCGGCTCCACCCGGATAGGCGCCCACCACGGCAAAGTCGTCGCTCGCGTTGATGAGCGCATGGGCAACGCCGGCCGGGATGACGATCACATCGCCCATGGTCACGGCCACCAGTTCGCCGTCCTCGCCGCCGAAGCGGATCTGCCCTGAGCCGGAGACGACGCCAAGCACCTCATGGGTGTTGGGGTGATAATGATGGTAGTCGTGGATGCCGCCGAGCCAGGCATTGGACCAGCCGTTCTTGGCGAATGTCGCCTTGAAGGCCTTGGTCGGATCATCGGCAGACGGCGGGATCGCTCCGCGGCGGACGATCAGCGGCAGGGAAGAGTTCGGAACGATGCCGTTGCTCTTGAAGACGTAGGTCTCCGTGCCGAGCGGCGCGTTGTAGCCCCGTGGATCGCCATATCCTTTAGCCTGAGCCATGCGTATCTCCCTTCAAATCGGGGAGGGAACGCGCGGTTCAGGCGAAAGATCGAGCGGGGCCGTTCGAAACCTTACATGCCGATGAGCATGGCCGCGACGGCCCGGTCGATCGACAGGTAGAACATCGCGAAGGCGACGATGGCCGCGATGGCGAACTCGACAGCCTGGCTCTTCAGCAGGCGGAACTGGGCAAACAGGTTCTGGCCGAAGATGGAGATCAGCCAGGCGGTCGTGAGCACAATCGGAAAGATGAAGAGATAGGACCAGGTGCTCTCGACCGGACCCACATTGGCGGGGTCGATCAGCGGCCGGATGTTGCGCACCCAGGGAGCGTAGGCGGAGGCATAAAGCGATGTCAGCCAAGATAGGGATACGGCAATGCCGAGATGGAACGTGAACAGGTTGTGCAGTCGGCTGAATTCGCCGGAATCGCTATCGAAATCCATGTTGAGAAACCCCCAAACCAATGACCGGAACATTCATATTTTATGGTTAATGACCGGTTAACGTGATTTGGGCGGCTGGCGCAACCGACCCGTTTGTCGCGGCGCCAGCCCTGGAAATCAACCTTCAGCGCCCCGTCTTCTTCTCGTCCATCAGCTGCACGAAGCGGTCGAACAGGTAATGGCTGTCCTGGGGGCCGGGCGAGGCTTCCGGGTGATACTGCACCGAGAAGGCCGGGCGGTCGGTGAGCGAGATGCCGCAATTGGAGCCGTCGAACAGGGAGACATGGGTCTCCATGGCGTTCTTCGGTAGCGTCTGCGGGTCCACGGCAAAGCCGTGGTTCATGGAGGTGATCTCGACCTTGCCGGTGGTCTTGTCCTTCACCGGATGGTTCGCCCCATGATGGCCCTGATGCATCTTCTTGGTCTTGGCGCCGACCGCCAGGCTCAGCATCTGGTGGCCGAGGCAGATGCCGAAGGTCGGGATCTTCTCCTCCAGCACCTTGCGGATGACCGGCACCGCATATTCGCCGGTGGCAGCCGGATCGCCGGGGCCGTTGGACAGGAACACGCCGTCGGGCTTCAGGGCCAGCACGTCCTCTGCGGTTGCGGTGGCAGGCACCACCGTGACCTTGCAGCCGGCGCGCGCCAAAAGGCGCAGGATGTTGCGCTTCACGCCGTAATCGATGGCGACCACATGGTGCTTCGGTGCGCCGTCCTGATGGCCGTAGCCTTCGCCCTTGGTCCAGGTGGTCTCGTCCCAGTCGAAGCGCTGGCCGCTGGTGACGAGGGGCACGAGGTCGAGGCCGTCCATGGACGGAAGGGCGGCAGCCTTGGCCTTGAGGGCGTCGATGTCGAAGCGGCCCTCCGGGTCATGGGCGATGACCGCGTTCGGCATGCCCCTGTCGCGGATGAGAGCGGTGAGCGCCCTGGTGTCGATGCCGGAGAGGCCGACGATCTGGCGCGCTTTCAGCCAGGCGTCGAGATCGCGGGAGGCGCGCCAGTTGGACGGCTCGGTGATGGTGGCGGCGAGCACGACGCCGCGGACGCCCGAGGACGAGGCGGCGTTGACGCTCTCGACGTCTTCCTCGTTGGTGCCCACATTGCCGATATGCGGGAAGGTGAAGGTGATGATCTGACCGGCGTAGGACGGGTCCGTCAGGATTTCCTGGTAGCCCGTCATGGAGGTGTTGAAGCAGACCTCGCCGGTGGCCTCGCCCACGGCGCCGATGCCGAAACCTTCGAGAACCGTGCCGTCCTGGAGCACGAGAACGGCCGT
>JALYFY010000511.1 GCA_030777385.1 Pseudomonadota bacterium
AGCGAGCTGAGCAGGATCGGGCCCACGGTGGGCAGGCTTAAAACGAGCGACACCAGAACCGAGCCCGAGATCAGATGCGGCAGCAGGTTGCCGATATCGGCGATGAAGGGGTTGAGCGACATGCGGAAGGGATATTTCAGCAGCGCCTTCGTGGGCCCGAGCCCCTTGGCCTTGGCGGTCACGTAATACTGCTTGCTCAGCTCATCGAGCAGGTTCGCGCGCATGCGCCGGATCATGGCGGCCGTTCCGCTGAGGCCGATGACCACGGTCGGCACGAGAAGATGCGAGAGCAGGGACTGGATCTTGGGCCAGCTCCAGGGCTCGCCCGCATATTGCGGATCGTAGAGGCCGCCGATGGAGATGCCGAACCAGCGGTTCAGGTAGTAGAGCAGGATGAGCGCGAGCAGGAAGTTCGGCGTCGCCAGGCCGATATAGCCGATGAAGGTGGCGATGTAGTCGCCGGTCGAATATTGGCGCGTCGCCGAATAGATCGCGATGGGGATCGCGATCACGTGGATGAAGATCACGGCCGCGAAGTTGACGAACAGGGTGAGCCACAGGGCATCGCCCACCACATCCACCACGGGCTTGTCGAACTCGAAGGACCAGCCCCAATCGCCCTGCAGCAGGCCCGAGAAACCGTTCGGTCCGGGCATGACGCCGAGCCAGACCAGGTATTGCTGCCAGGCCGGCTTATCGAGCCCGTATTGCTGGATCAGGAACTCGGCCTTTGCGATGGAGGCGGATTCGCCCTGCGCCCTCAGCTCCGCGATCTGGTTGGTCAGGAAGTCGCCCGGCGGCAGCTTGATGATGAAGAAGATCAAGGCGGAGATGATCAGCAGCGTCACCGCCATGGTGACCGCGCGACGCAACAGGAAACGGATCATCGACGGGCCTCTTTGCGGGCGGCTTTGTTCCAGTAGATCTCATCCAGGCGGTAGATGCCCAGCATCGCCGTCGGTTCCCAGCTGTAGAGCGCCCTGGCGGGAAGGCCCTCCAGCCCGTTGCGGGTCACGATGGGCTGGAATGCGCCGGAGATGGTTCCGATGATCCACTGGTTCTCCACGTGGTTGCGCAGCATCTCGCGCCAGGCATCCCTCTGCACATCCCGGTTGCCTGTGTTCATCCAGGCGGCATAGAGATCGAGCAGGCGCTGAGCCTCCGGAAGGTCGACGGCCTCGCCGTTCTTGCCCTTGGTTTCCACATACTGCCCCCATTTGGGCCAGGCGTAATTGTCCTGGCGCATGGGAGCAAGCTCTGTCGGGGGCATGAGGGCGGTGGGGATCGCATTGTCGAGCCCTGGTGCCGCCACCATAACCGTGAGTCCCGCAAATGATCGGTTGCGCAGAACGGTGCGGTCCTGCGGCTTCACGAAAAGCCTGACGCCGATCTCGCGCCAGAACTCGGTGACGAGGGTAAGCCCGTCCACCACGAGGGTGCTCTCTCCGTCGGTCTCGACGATGATCTCCAGCTCGCGTCCGTCGGGAAGCAGGCGGATGCCGGCGCCGTTGCGTTCGGACAGGCCGATCTCGTCGAGAAGGCGCGAGGCCTCCGCCGGATCGTAGGCTGCATTCGTGGTGCGCAGCTCGGGCGAGAAGAGGGGGCTTTCCGGCACGATGGTGTTGTTGCCCTCGGTGCCGAGCCCGAAGAGAAGCGCGTTGTTCAGGGTCTTGCGATCGATGGCCAGCGACAGGGCGCGGCGGAACCGCAGATCCCGGTTGAGCCGACGCCAGACGGGATCGGCCGTATTGAGGTTGGGATAGAGCGCAAGCTCCGTTCCGCGCGCATAGGGCCAGAGCAGGGTCTTGTAGCCTTTCGCCTTCTCGCCCTCCTTGAGTACGGGGATGTCGCCCATGGAGAGGCCGCGGAACAGGAGGTCTTCCTCGCCCGCATTGGCCTTTGCGGCGAAAAGGCCGGTGGCGGATACGTCCATGATGATGCGGTCGACGTAAGGCAGCTGCTGCCCCTGCTTGTCGACACGGTGGTAGTAGGGATTGCGCTCGAAGACGAAGCGGTTGGCGGGCGCCGTGTTCGTCACGCGCCAGGGCAGCAGGGTGGGCAGATTGGGATTGGTCTGCTCCTTCATGTCGTCCACCCGGTTATGCAGGGCGGCCCAGGATTTCAGCTTCTGCTGCTTCGCCTTCTCTTCCAAGGCGGCCTTGTCGGCGTATTTCGCGTGGAACTGCTTGAGATAGGCGGAGGCCCGGTAAATGCCGGGATCGAGCGGGCCTGCCAATTGCGGCAGGAAGCGCGGATTGGGACTGTCCCAGCTGTAGCGGACGGTGCGCTCGTCGATGATCTCGAAACGCGGAGGCTTTCCCTCCACCAGCATGAACTCGGGCAGGCCGGCCGGCGAGAGGTCCAGATTATGCGCGATATCCTCCCAGTAGTAGCGGAAGTCTTCCGCCGTGAAGGGGGAACCGTCCGACCAGCGGTGGCCGGCACGCAGGGTAAAGGTGAAGACCCGGTCGTCCTCGTTCTCGAACTTTTCCAGGAGATCGGGCTGGAGTTCCAGGTTTCGGTCGTAGCCTATGAGCCGGGTATAGGCATAGGTCGAGATATAGCGGATGTCCCGGGGACGGGGCACCAGGGTGACGATGTCCCCGCCGTACTGGCCAGCCGCATCGACCACGATGGGCGTCTTCGGAAGGCGCTCGGCCAAGGGCGGAAGCTTCTTGTCCGGGGGCAGGGTCGCGAAGAAGGGCGGCTCCTTGTAGTCCTGGCCTAAAGCCGGAAGCGTCAGGCAGCCGAGGACGGCGGCGAGAAGGAGCGGTCGTGTCGATTTGCCGAGTAGCATCACGCAGCCTCCTGGGCTGTCACGTCGCCTAAGCGCACCTTATGGCCGGGCTCGATCTCCTTCATGTGCCCAACCTCGCCAGGCTGGATGCGGAAGGGGTCCGGCCATTCGGACGGGTTCGAGAAGCGGTCCGCGCGCAGCTTGGCGAAGTCGAGCGGCCGGTCGATATCGGGATCCGGCACCGCGGCCAAGAGCGCCTGCGTGTAGGGATGCACCGGATTGCGGAAGAGGGAGGATTTCGGCGCCTCCTCGACGATGTAGCCCCGGCACATCACCGCGATGGTGTCGGCGATGTAGTCCACCACCGCGAGGTTGTGCGACACGAAGAGATAGGACAGCCCGAGAGCCGATTGCAGGTCCTTGAGCAGGTTCAGCACCTGCGCCTGCACCGACACGTCGAGGGCCGAGACCGGCTCGTCGCACAACAGCACGCGGGGCTCCAGCGCCAGCGCCCGCGCGATGCCGAGGCGCTGGCGCTGCCCGCCCGAGAAGGAATGCGGATAGCGCCGCAACGAACGCTGATCCAGGCCCACCATTTCAAGGAGCTGCTTGACCCGCTCGTAGCGGTCGTCCGACGTGCCGATATTGTGGATGCGCAGGGGCTCGGTGAGCAGCTCATACACCGTCATGCGCGGATTGAGCGACGAGAACGGGTCCTGGAAGATGAACTGCACCGTGCGCCGGTAATCGGTCAGCGCATCGCCTTCCAGCCGGTGCACATCCCTGAGGCCCGTGCCGTCGTCGAACAGCACGCGGCCTGCATTGGGCGCAAGCGCCCGCATGATGATCTTGGATACCGTGGTCTTGCCGCAGCCGGATTCGCCCACGAGGCCCAGGGTCTTGCCCAAGGGAAGCTCCAGATCGACCTTGTTGACCGCGTTGATCTCGCGCGTCTTGCCGGAGAACCAGCCGGACCGGAGCGTGAAGCACTTGGTCAGGCCCTCGACTTTGAGGATGGGGCCCAGGGGCTGGATGCGCTCGGGCGCGTGAGCGGTTGCAAGCGCCGAGCTCGTCACCTCGCGGATCGGCGTCAGGCGCTCGTTCTCCGCCATGGCAAAGCGCGGGACGGCGCGCATGAGCGCCTGCAG
>JALYFY010000512.1 GCA_030777385.1 Pseudomonadota bacterium
AAGGTCTTCGACGGCCTGGCCGCGCGCGGCAAGACCAGCATGGGATGGTTCTACGGCCTCAAGCTGCACTTCGTGATCAACCACAAAGGCCAGATCATGGCTCTGAAGATCACCCCCGGCAACACCGTGCTGGACGAGATGACCCGCCATCTTGCGGGCAAGCTCTACGCCGACAAGGGCTACATCGGCCGCGAGCTGTTCCACAAACTCTGGCGGCGTGGCCTGCACCTCATCACCAGCATCCGGCGCAACATGAGGAATTATCTGATGCCCCTGGCCGACAAGGTCATGCTGCGCAAACGCTTCGTCATCGAGACCGTGCTCGATACCCTGAAATCCGAAATGGGGGTGCGCCGTGGCAAGGCGGCGCTTTCCAGTGGGTGCAAGCCCCACCCGGCGAACTCGCTCCCGCCGGAAGCGATCGGAGCAGTCATGGAGGTAACGAGATGGCTGAAGCCTTCGATTAGCGTGTCACGAATTGGTGACAGCGCGAGTGGGCAGGCCGCAACGCGAGTGAACGCCGAGCAAGCCTCGAAAAGGATGATGTGCAGGCTGACCCGACACCCCTATCGGGGAAGGCTGATATGGCTGGGGAGAATGAGCGAAGCGTATCCCCCGCTGCTGCACCGGGGCAGGGGCGGCGGCATGTCCACAAGGAAAGCGCACGCAACACGGGAAGCCCTGTGGCGTGGGCAGGGATGTCCAACCGGCGGCCCGTGAGGGACAGGCCGGGCGCCGCGGGGTGGCGGAGAGGTTCGCAGTACCGAGGAAGCCGGGTAACGCCGGTGGAGGGAAGGGACCTCAGTTCAAGGCAGACGCAAGACGTGGCGAGGGACCAGGAGATTGGGCCACCTATCAACTCCGAACAGCGTCCAGAAGCTGCAGACGGCGTTGCACGCGAAAGCTAAGGCTGAACCCGGCTATCGCTTCTATACCCTGTACGACAAGATCAGCCGCGCCGACATCCTGGCTCATGCCTACGCCCTATGCCGCTCCAACCAAGGGGCGCCGGGGGTGGACGGACAGGACTTCGCCGAGATTGAGGCGTACGGGATGGAGCGCTGGCTGGGCGAACTGGCGCTTGCGCTCAGAGAGGAGGCTTACCGACCGGACCCCATCAGACGCGTGTACATTCCGAAGGCCAACGGCAAACTCCGGCCGCTGGGCATCCCGACCTTGCGCGATCGGGTCTGCATGACAGCGGCGACGCTGGTGCTGGAGCCGATCTTTGAAGCCGATCTCCCACCCGAACAATATGCCTACCGGCCCGGGCGGAGTGCCCAGCAGGCGGCAATTGCGGTGGAAGAACTGCTGTTCCGCGGATACCGGGAGGTCGTTGACGCCGACCTCGCGGACTTCTTCGGCAGCATTCCTCATGCCGAATTGATGAAATCGGTGGCGCGCCGGATCGTTGACCGGCGCGTGCTGCATCTGATCAAGATGTGGCTGGAATGTCCGGTCGAAGAAACCGACGACAAGGGCCGCCGACGGCGCACTACCAAGGCCCGCGACAACGGCCGCGGCATTTCGCAGGGTTCCCCCGTCTCACCGCTGCTGGCGAATATCTACATGCGCCGGTTTGTTCTGGGGTGGAAGAAGCTCGGTCTGGAGCAACGCCTGGGCAGTCGGCTCGTGATCTATGCCGACGACCTCGTGATCCTGTGCCGGCAGGGCAACGCCGAAGCGGCGCTGCACCACCTGCGCGAGATCATGGGCAAGCTGAAGCTAACAGTGAACGAGGACAAGACACGGATCTGTAGGGTGCCGGAAGGGGCGTTCGACTTTCTGGGGTTCACTTTTGGACGAATGTATTCGCCGAGGACCGGCCAAGCTCGCTTGGCGCTACGGCCATCGAAGAAGAGCATTCGGCACATGGTCGAGACCATCCATGCGCTGACCGTCCAAAGGGGGGCATGGCAGGACACCACACGGCTGGTGGACAAGTTGAACCGTGCGCTGCGTGGTTGGGCCAACTACTTTGATATCGGCTCAGTCTCACGGGCGTATCGCGCTCTCGACACCTACACCGCGGTGCGGTTGCGCCGGTGGCTGCGCTTCAAGCACAAGGTCAGGAGACGACGGAGCGGGAGCTATCCTCTCTCGCACCTGTACGGCCATGTTGGCCTGGTACGCCTGGCCGCGCGCGGGCGCAGCGAGCCGTGGGCGAAGGCGTGAGGCCTTGTCCGAGAGCCGGATGCGGGAAATCGTGCGCCGTGGAAAACGGCAAGTCGAATCCCTGTCTCAGACAGGGGAAGCCGGGAGAGATGCTTCCGGGTCAACCGTCTCACCCGACGGCGAAAGCCTCATGGGGACCAGAGCATGACGGTAAAGCGGGGGTCTGGGCGAACATGCCAGACCCGACGCCCCGCAAGGCCCGCGCGATATGGTCAAGGCTGGATTGCTTGAACCCCAGTCACCAGCGATGGAAACGCACATCCCGCGCCACGGCATGTCAGGGCGCGGCCGGCAGGATAGGACGGTTTCACTTTCGCCGCCCAAAACTCCCCCTGCCGAGCGACGGCCAACGAGGCCGTTCAAGGGGACGAACAGGGGACCTACGTCGCGCTATCACGTTCGACTTGCACGGACACGGGATCGCCTTCGGGCCGCGAGGCTCATGGCGACGGAGCGGTCGTAGTAGTCCGAGGACGGGAAAGCCGTCCACATGGCGAAGGACCGCAGGTGCCACGATGGTCAAAGCTGAGAGGTAGCCGTAATGGCGACAGCCGAAACAGTCATGGCCGTCTACTCTGATCGGGGCAAACGAGGACTGCCGCTCGAAGGCGTTTATCGACAGCTTTACAACCGGGACCTCTACTTGCGCGCCTACGGGCGCATCCACCGCAACAACGGGGCAATGACCCCCGGCGTCACGGCCGAAACCGTGGACGCCATGTCGCTGGAGAAAATCGACGGCATTATCGCTGCACTACGCCGCGAAGCCTACCGATGGTCCCCGGCGCGGCGGACGCACATCCCGAAAAACGGTGGGAAAAGGCGCCCGCTCGGTCTGCCCACGTGGTCGGACAAGCTCGTGCAGGAAGCCCTCCGCCTCCTGCTCGACGCCTACTACGAACCGCGGTTTAGCAACCATTCCCACGGCTTCCGCCAAGAGCATGGCTGCCATACGGCGTTGCGGGAGATCACCCAGAGG
>JALYFY010000513.1 GCA_030777385.1 Pseudomonadota bacterium
ACCGTCTGCCGGGGGAGCCCGCCCTGCCTGAATCCAAGCAATAAACCACAATCGGGGCAACGGTTTGAAGCCGGAGGCTCATCCATCTCCCATGCCGAGAATGCGGGCGGCGGGGCGCTTGAGGAGCCCCTTCGGCTTCCGCCATTTATCCGTTTAATCATAAATGATTAGAGGCAAATCATTGGAGATAGATGCGGTTTTGGCTGGACGATCCGGCAAATGTCCAGGAAGACACGATCGAGGCGATTGCTTGAAAACTCCCTTTCGTCCTTATTGCCATCGGCAGGGGATTTGCACAGAGTGCTGGCACGCGGAATTAGGAAATCAGGTCTTATTCTGCTACACGGAAACAATCTCCAGAGAGGATTGACCTCTCTGCCAGGCTAGAGAAACAGGCTTATTGGAGGAGTCAGGCATGAATGTGCTGGTCTTTGCTTCGCGAAAGGGTGGCTCCGGCAAGAGCACGCTCGCTGCTCACCTCGCAAGCTTCATCGCCAACCCTTCGCGCCGCACCCTGCTGATCGACAACGATCCCCAGGGGTCGCTTTCCCTCTGGCACAGAATCCGCCGCGAGGAGCATCTGGGCCTCAGGCACAACGTGCGCAACCTGGCCGAGGCCATCAAGGACGCCAGGCGCGAGGGCTACGAGTGGGTTCTCGTGGACACGCCGCCCAACAAGTCCTCCATCGTGGCCGACGCGATCAGGCAGGCGACCCTGGTGATCATCCCCACGCGGCCCAACCTGTTCGACATTGCGGCGCTTCAGGATACGGTCCAGCTTGCCCGTGAGCTGCGCAAGCCCTATGCGGCGGTCATCAATGCCGCTCCGGCCAAGCGCGGCGACGCGGAAACGCCCGTGGTGGCGGATGCCCGCGGCGCGCTGAACGCCCTGAAGGTGCCCGTCTGGTCCGGCCAGATCACCCACCGGCCCGAGCTGTCCCTCTCTCTCGCGTCCGGCGAGGGGGCCATGGAATACCAGCCCGGCTCCAGCGGCGCGGAGGAGATGCAGCGTCTCTGGACGGCGCTCGAACGCTCCCTGAACGCCATCCACAACTCCTACAAGAAGTCATCCCGCGCGGCCTGAGGCTCGGGTCATCTCGCAGGCGTGAAAAAGGGCGGCCTCGGCCGCCCTTTCCTTTTCACTCCCGTCCAGCGGCTCAGGCCGCTTCCAGGGCTTGGTCGAGATCGTCGATCAGGTCTTCCGTGTCCTCAAGGCCGATGGACAGGCGCACCACCTCGGAGCCGGCCCCGGCCTGGGTTCTCTGCTCGTCGGTGAGCTGGCGATGGGTGGTGGAGGCCGGGTGGATGACCAGGGAGCGGGTATCGCCGATATTGGCCAGGTGCGAGAACAGCTTGAGGTTCGACACCAGCTTCACGCCCGCCTCGTAGCCGCCCTTCAGGCCGAAGGTGAACACGGCACCCGCGCCCTTGGGGCAGTAGCGCTTGGCCAGGTTGTGATAGCGGTCGGAGCGCAGGCCCGGATAGCTGACCCAGGAAATCTTGCTGTGCCCGGCCAGATGCTCGGACACGGCGAGCGCATTGTCCGAATGACGCTGCATGCGCAGGGGCAGGGTCTCGATGCCGTTCAGGATCAGGAAGGCGTTGAAGGGCGAGAGCGCGGGGCCGAGGTCGCGCAGGCCCAGCACCCTGCACGCGATGGCGAAGCCGAAATTGCCGAAGGTCTCGCCCAGCACCATGCCGCCGTATTCGGGCCGCGGCTTGGACAGCATGGGATAGCGGTCGTCGCCGGCAAAGTTGAACGAACCCCCGTCCACGATGACGCCGCCAACGGAGTTGCCGTGCCCGCCCAGGAACTTGGTGGCCGAGTGCACGATGATGTCGGCCCCGTGCTCGAACGGCCTGATCAGGTAGGGGGACGCCATCGTGTTGTCGACGATGAGCGGGATGCGATGCCTCTTGGCGATGGCCGACAGGGCCTCGATGTCCACGATCACGCCGCCCGGATTGGCGATGGATTCGACGAAGATCGCCTTGGTCCTAGGGGTGACGGCCGCCTCGAAGGTTGAGGAATCGTCGGAATCCGCCCAGACCACGTTCCAGCCGAAGTTCTTGTAGGCATGGTTGAACTGATTGATCGAGCCGCCATAGAGCTTCTTGGCGGCGATGAACTCGTCGCCG
>JALYFY010000514.1 GCA_030777385.1 Pseudomonadota bacterium
GCTTTCTAATGCCCCAGGAATGTCTGTTGTCCCCTTCGTCAGCGGACATTCGCTCTACTTCGCAAATGTGCCAAAACGAGACATTCCCAAGCTCCTTTGACTTCAGCAACGCTCCGATTGGAGGCCGTCACTGCAAGGTGAGAGGAAAGCTGACTGGACCAGGATGAATTGCAGGGCTCAACGTCATGACAGCCGAACTCGAAGGCGCGGTCCCGCCCAGTCGATGAAGGCCCGAGCCTTGGGTGCCAGCCGACCTCCGTCAGGATAGACAAGGGTGACCGGCATAGGCTCGGGCGCGAACTCTTCGAGGATCGCGAGCAGGACGCCCGAGCGCAACTCATGCTCGATTTGATATGACAGGAGACGGACAATCCCCAGACCCGCCACTGCTGCGACTACCGCAGCTTCCGTCGAGTTCACGGCTAGGCGCGTCCGCGGCTCGGCCGTCCAGGCCGGGCTGTCGCCGCGATAGCGCCATTCGGGCGCGCGCTCGAAGCCTTGGAACGTGATGCCGTCATGCCCCGCGAGGTCACTAGGTGTACTGGGAACTCCGCGTTGGGCGAGGTAAGCGGGGCTGGCGCAGGCAATACGGCGGATCGCGCCAACCTTCGTCGCCCGTAAGCCGCTGTCGACCAAATGGCCAATGCGAACGGCAACATCGATGTGGTCCTCGACAAGGTTTACTTGGCGGTCGTTGAGGAAAAGCCGCAGGTCGATGTCAGGGTGCTCCTTCAGAAAGTCGAGGGCGATCGGCAGGACGTGCGTTCGACCGAACATCATAGGCGCCGTCACGTGAAGCTCACCCCTGAGCGCAGCGTACTCGCCCGCCGCCTCTCGCTCTGCTTCCCCGACTTGCTCCAAGATGCGTTTGGCCGCCTCGACAAAGGCGCGCCCCGCATTGGTCAGCTCGACGCGTCGGCTTGTGCGCACCAGAAGTTGGGCACTCAGGTGCCGCTCCAGGTCCGCTACCTTGCGGCTCACCGTTGCGAGCGGGGCGCGCAGGCGCCGCGACGCCGCCGACAGGCTACCCTCCTCCACGACGGCGATCAGAACAGCCATGGCGTCGAAGCGGTCCACCGCGCCTTCCAAAAAATGAGAGGGATCGTCTTGAACTCGCAGGATATCACTCGAAAGAAAGAGGATCTAGTGTCAGCTCAGCCTCGGGCTTTGACACCAATCAGGTTCACTAGCCCGGCTCACCCGGATCTGGAGCTTGGTCTCATGCCTCTCTCGCTCTCCCGTCGCACTTTCGCCTTCGGCCTTCCGACTGCTGGTTTCATGGCCGGCGCACAGACCCTTCCTGTGCGAGCCGCAAGCACTCAGCCCGCTTCCGCCGTCATGCCGCTTGCACAAATCAAGGTGGGCCGCTTTACCGTGACGGCCCTGACGGACGGCTACGCGGACATGCCCTACGGCTACTTTCCGGGCCGCACGCCCGAGCAGGTCGAAGCCGCTGCCAAGGCACAATTCACGGCACGGTCGGGCGGTGTGCGCTTTCTGTTCAATCAATATCTTGTCGAGGACGGATCGAGCCGTATCCTGATCGATGCCGGACCCGCCGGCACGCTGGGCCAGACCGGGCGCCTCCCCCAGGCGCTTGCCGCCCGCGGGTTGAGCCCCGATCAAATCGATGCTGTGATCGTAACCCATATGCACCAGGACCACCTTGGGGGCCTTGTCACGGGCGGGCGGCGTGTCTTCCCGAACGCGGAAGTGTATGTCGACCGGCGCGATATCGCCCATTGGACTGATCCGGGCAAGCAGGCCGCCGCGCCCGACTATCTCCAACCCAGCTTCCGTCTCTCGGCTGACCTCGTGCGCCTGTATCCGAAACTCCAGGCCACCCAGGGCGACCACCAGATCGCCCGCGGCGTGTCACTTGTCGACCTTGCGGGACATACTCCAGGCCACATCGGCGTGCGGATCGAGGACGGAGGACAAAGCCTGATCATGGTCTCTGACATGTTCTTTCCGGTGGTGCACCCGGCTATGGGAACCGACGTGAACTTCCTGATGGAGGCGGATCGGCCGGCGGCACAAGCCATGCGGGCCCGTTTCTTCCCCCGGGCGGCCGAGGAGGGTGCGCTCATTGCAGCAACGCACATGCCTTTCCCTGGTCTCGGCCGGATCGTGTCCGACCAAGGCCGTTTGGCGTGGCATGCCGCGGACTGGGCCTACCAGGACTGATGCCGCGATCCTCCTGCTTTCCACGAGGTTGACCATGCTACACAAATGGCTCGAGATCGCGTCGACCCCTTCAGTGAAGGCCGCGCGCGAGCATTACGGCAGCGCGGTCCAGTATGCGCGCCTGGATGGCTCGCTGGACAGGACTGGGCCGGTCCGCAACGACCGGCTCGGTCAAGCAGAGTCTGATTTCATCTCGGGGCGCGACGGGTTCTATCTCGCCTCCGTATCGGAAACCGGCTGGCCTTACGTGCAGTACCGGGGCGGTCCGGCGGGATTTCTGCGTGTCGTGGGCGATCGCACCCTTGGCTTCGCGGATTTCCGCGGCAACCGACAATACGTGACGGCTGGCAATGTCGCGGAGAATAACCGGGTCTCCCTCTTTCTGATGGACTATGCCCATCAGCGACGGCTCAAGATCTTCGGGCACTTGCGGATGATCGATGCGAGCGCGGACCCCGAACTGGCCGCAAGTCTCGCCGTGCCGGACTATGCAGCTCGTTCGGAGCGTGCCGCGCTGATTCAAGTTGAGGCCTTCGACTGGAACTGTCCTCAGCACATTGTGCCGCGCTTGACGCACGAGGAGTTGGATCAGGCGCTTACCCCTGTGCGCGAGGAGATCGAGGGCCTGCGGGCCGAGAACCAACGTCTACGCCAGCTTCTAGGCCAAGAGGCCGGATCTGCCGGGCAGGACTGACAGCACAAGCAGACTACCCACCGCCGCATGACTCAATGTCGTGTACCACCGCGGAGCTCCAGATCTTGGGCTGGGTCGGAGCGGCGGCTCGAGGCTCCAGTGTTATACGATCGGGGTTCAGCTCCAGCTCTCGTCTGGGTACTGTCGTCACCATAGGTCTCAACCATGGACGTTTCCTCCTGAAAGTGAGTCAGCCTTTTGCCTGGTCTCGGCTTGCCCAGCCTGTTTGATCAACTCAGCGAGCTGACGATGGTTCAGGAACGGTCTAGCCACCCGAACCAACGTTCACATGTCCGACTTCGCCGCTGGTGGAGGTCCTGATGATGCTCTTGGCCCCGGAGTCCTGAGGATGCATCACGCGCCATCATCAGAGCTAGCGCCAAGCAACGGGACAGCTCAAGGTCGTGCTGCGTGAAACCCGCTGCGCCGAGTTCCGTTGAGACCAGGAGAGTGGAAGCAGAGTGCGGGTCATCTCATGGCAAAGACAGGTGCAGGCATGGGTCGCGTCGACCTCCAGCGCCCGAACCGTTTGAGTGCCGCCGATACTCCTGGTCCGGTCCGTGGCAAAGCGGGCGCTGCGGTGGGTGACCGAGCCCCGGATCGCTCGCAACTGGAGCAGATCATTGCCGGCCTGACTGAAGGGGTGATTCTGGTTGAGCCGGATCAGACCATCACCTATGCCAACGAGGCCGCCCTCGAGATGCATGGGGTCACACACCTGCACGAGCTCGGCCGGACCGTTGACGAATACCGCAACAACTTCGTCCTGCGCCATGAAAGCAGCCATATGCTCGACCACGGCCGCTACCCTATTGACCGCGTAGTCGCTGGCGAAGCCTTTGAGGACGTCGTGGTGGTCGTGGCCCACAGAACTAACCAGGACAGGGATCGCACCCACCGCATTCGCAGCCTCGTCATCACCGATCATGCGGGCAACCCCGACTGCCTCGTGCTCATTGTTCACGACGTCAGCGGACAGGTTGAGGCTGAGCACCGCTTCGAGCGGGCCTTCGCGGCCAACCCAGCGCCCGCCGCCATCTGTCGCCTCATGGACCTGCGTCTGGTCAAGGTGAACCAGGGTTTCCTGGATCTGACCGGCTACAAACGCGAGGACGTGCTGGGCAGAACTGTCTACGAGGTCGATGTGCTTGAACGGGCCGAACGCCGGAACCTGGCACTGGAACGGCTGCGCGCGGGCGAGACCATCCCGCAGATGGAAGCGTGCCTCACGGTGCCAAGCGATCCGGGAGGACGCCAGGTGGTGGTGGCAGGGCAACCGATCGAGGTCGGGGACGTACGTTGTATGCTGTTCACCTTCGCTGACCTGGAGCCGCGCCGGAAGGCAGAGACGGCCCTGCGCCAGTCCGAGGAGCGGTTTGCCAAGGCTTTCCGCCTCGCACCGGTCCCTACCGCCATCAGCACCGCCAACGATCATCGGTTTGTTGAGGTCAACGACTCCTTCATGAGGATACTGGGCTATCAGGCCCAGGATGTGATCGGGCGCCAGGCGCATGACCTTGGCCTCTGGACCGATGACGGAGCGCGCCGCCAGTTCGAGACCGAGCTCGCCAAAACAGGTGCGGTTAGGGACTTCGAAGCGCGCCTCCAGGTAAAGGACGGCGGAGACATCGACTGCCTGGTCTCAGCCGAGGCCATCACGCTAAGCGATCGTGCGTGCATCCTGTGCTCGTTCCAGGACATCACCGAACGCAGGCGCTCGGAGGAAGAACTCGTCACAGCGATTGAGGCGGTGATGGCAGACGCGTCCTGGTTTAGCCGGGGCGTGGTCGAGAAGCTTGCTGCCATGCGCCACCCTGCCCGGCCGGGACAGTCACCAGCCCAGGCTGCCGCCAGCGTCACTGATCTGACGGCACGGGAGCGCGAGGTGCTCGCCCTTGTCTGCCAAGCCAAGAGTGATTCTGAGATTGGAACGGAGCTTCAGCTTGCCCGCAACACAGTGCGCAATCACGTGGCCTCGCTGTACCAGAAGCTTGGGGTGAACCGGCGCAGTGCCCTGATTGTGTGGGCGCGGGAGCGCGGCATCGGGGGGGAGGGTATTGCGGCCAAGCTCCAGAAGGCCAGAAAAAGAGGTGCAGAAAAACCAGGTCGAGTAGTGCGGAATAACCCCTGAAAGGAATGATGAACTTTAATGATTTGAATGGGTTAGCACCTGTGATAACACGGTTGGCGTACCGGTAATCACGTGCGCATCATCCTAGCCCGGAGGCCATCATGGACAAGGATCGGATTGCAGGCAGCGCGAAGAAGACCACGGGCTCCGTCAAGGAAGCCATCGGCAAGGTCACAGGCGACAGCAAGACTCAGGCCGAAGGAGCCGCTGAGAAGACGGCTGGCCAGGCACAGAATGCTGTCGGCGGCATCAAGGACACGGTGCGCGACGCCACCAAGCCCCGCTGACAAGAAAACCCGCTGCTGTCACCACGGGCGCCGACACAGCTCACTTGGTGACATTGAGTTCGTCAGGACTGTCGCTCGCGGGCTGAACCCGGTGGGCACGGGCACTGTTGTGCGGGTCGTCGACGACGCCCTGGTAGTGACCTTCCGCACCAGGCACATGACAGGCGGCCACATGGTCCTGGAGGTCGAATTTACAGGAGAACGACTATGGTAACATTGTCGAACCGCACTGCCGATATTCGGCATCACGGGCCCTCTCCCCTACGCCCTGTGAGCCTATCGAGCTCTGCTGTCCTGGACAGCCGTATCCAAGCTCATCTCGGCCAGCAACTCCGGAGTTGGTATGGCAACCCTGCCGAGGAGAAGCTTCCACGCAGCCTGACCCGGCTTCTCAACCGATTGACTGAAGTTATCCGGGCCCGCACGGATCCGGCTGACCAAGTGTTCGCTGATGGAATTCTGGCGAGCGTGACTTCACTCCGGGCTTTCGCAGTCTCCCTCACGCGGGATGCTGATCAGGCCGAAGATCTCGTGCAGGAGACGGTGCTTAGAGCCATCAGCAAGCACGAGCAGTTCGCAGCCGGCACGAACCTTCAGGCCTGGCTCTTCACCATCCTGCGCAACCAGTTCTTCTCGGAACACCGCAAAATCATGCGCGAGGTTGAGGATGTCGACGGATCCT
>JALYFY010000515.1 GCA_030777385.1 Pseudomonadota bacterium
GAGGAGATGCAGCGCCGGTTCCGTGCCGGAGGCGACTTCGCCTATGCCTATGTGCTCGCCCACGAGGTCGGCCACCATGTGGAAAACCAGCTCGGCATCCTGCCCCGCGTCCAGGAGCGTCAGCGGCAGGTCAGCCAATCAGAAGGCAACCAGCTCTCCGTGCGCGTCGAGCTGATGGCTGATTGTCTTGCCGGCGTCTGGGCGCACCATTCGCAGCAGCGCTGGCAGTCCCTCGAACAGGGCGACATCGAGGAAGCTATCCGTGCCGCGGAGGCCATCGGCGACGACCGGCTGCAGAAGCAATCCGGCGGTCGCGTGGTGCCCGACTCCTTCACCCACGGCTCCTCCGAGCAGCGCGTGCGCTGGCTCACGACCGGCCTGAAGAGCGGGACGATCCAATCCTGCGACACATTCCGGGCGAGCCGGCTTTAATCTCAATCAAAAAGCGTCATTTCGGATCGGCTTACGCCGTCTGGGATGACGCCGGTGGTAGGGGGCTTGGCTCTACGCTACAAACACGTCGATTATGCAAGAGTCTCCCATGCCCGGCATCGACGAATCCCTCCCCTTCATCCCGCTCGGCATCGCCGTGCTGACCGTGTCCGACACACGCTCCCTCGATGAGGACAAGTCGGGCTCGACGCTGGCCGAGCGGCTCACAAAGGCCGGGCACAGGCTTGCCAGCCGCGCCATCGTGCCGGACGATGTCGATGCGATCCGCGGCAGGGTGCAGGGCTGGATTGCCGATCCCACGGTCGATGTGATCATCACCACGGGCGGCACGGGCTTTACCGGCCGTGACGTGACGCCGGAGGCGATCGAGCCGCTGTTCGACAAGCGGATGGAGGGCTTTTCCGCCGTCTTCCACCGCATTTCCTACGATAAGATCGGCACCTCGACCGTGCAGTCGCGGGCAACGGCGGGTGTGACTGGCACCACGTTCATCTTCGTGCTGCCGGGCTCTCCCGGCGCCTGCAAGGATGCCTGGGACGGGATCCTGGCAAACCAGCTCGACTACCGGCATCGGCCCTGCAACTTCGTTGAGATCATGCCGCGCCTCGACGAGCACCTGAAGCGGGGCAAGCTGCAAATCGAAAAGAACCCTTAAGCCCTCACACCAGCGAAACCGTTCCTGCAATCGCGGAGTCCAGGACCAGATCGTCGGTGGCTCCCAGGAGCCAGAGGCGGTCGACCTTGCAGCGCAGGATCGGCCGATCCCACCAGCGGTCGATCAGGGCGGCCAGCGCCGCCGCCTCCGCGGCATCGAGATCGTCGGTCATGTTGTAGAGGCCGACCACATACAGATCGGTCTCGCGGCACCCCAGGCTGCGCTGGATCTGCCGGAAGACGTTCGTGCCGTCCCGGATTTCGGGATAGGTCCGCAGGTACAGGCGGCCCCGGTTCACGTTGCCGGAGAACAAGCCCCGCAGCTCGACGGTGATCGGCCCGAGACCTGCCAACTCCCGCAGGCGGTCTGCATCGAGGACAGGTGGCTCGCCTGTCGAGAGGGAGCCGCAGATCGTGGCGTGCAGCTTGTCCCTGCGCCGCTCCATCAGATCCCAGGCGATCTTGCCTGCGAAGGGCGATGATCGGATCGCATCGTTCAGCTCGCGGTAGGCCGGAGACTGCAACAGGAGATCGCTCGAAACCGGCAGCACCAGCGAGAAGACCCGCTCGTGACTTCCCATCACGTAGGATGAGCCCTCGCGCGTTGCGATGACGCGCGGATGGTCGGGGGCGACCAGCGGCAGATGCGCGAGCCGGTAGGTCTCGTCGAGGGTGAGCCCATCCCCGGCCGGGAAACGTGTCCGGCTGCGCTCGAAGCCGAGCTCGGCGTCCGAGCAGAACTGGATTGTCGAAGGGAGAAGATTCATTGAACGCTCAGTGGAAGACGGGATCGCGCTCGATGGTGGCTGCAAGGCGCACGGGCGCCCGTGTCTTGCCATGGTGCAGAAGCACCCGGCGATGCACAAGATCGCCGGCGCGGATCGAGGTGCGTCCGAAAAAGCGACCGACCAACTCAAGCCCGGCCTGCATAATCCCTGCGCGGCGGCGCAGGCGAGCGATGCTCTGCTGAGGGCCGGCAAGGCTGACGAAACGGTCGAGAGCCCGAATCCAGCCCTCCTGCGGAATGTCGCCATCGTCCAGGCACAGCAGCCAGTCACGCCGCGCCGCTTTCGCCCCCTCCGTCCAGGAGGCATCCTTTGCCACGACCAGGGTCGCGCCTGCGGCATCGGCCACCATGGCCAGGGTATTGTCCCGCCTGTCGGACAGAATGACCGCATCGCCCACCAGCCCTTCGGCGACGGCAGGCACGAGGGCACTCAAGGTGGCAGCCAGAGCCTCCGGCCCATGGGTGACGCGAACGAGAACGGTAATCATCAAAACAGTATAGCCGCTCCCATACATGCAGTCGCTAGGACAATCGAGCCGTTCGTATCTTGCTTTTGTTCCTGTTTTGTTCTTAAGCTTGGGCCGTTCCCGCCCGCAGATTCGCTTGAGGCCGCCATGACCGTTCGCGCCAAGGACAGTTCCCGCGATCCCGTCCGCTCAGGGCCTGCAAAGCGCACGCCTCTGGAGGCGGCGGAGGCGGCGCGGCGGCGCATGGACGATCCGGCCTACCGGGTCGAGATGGAGCGCCGCCGGGGCCGAGGCGCGGCGGCGAACCCCAGCGGCCGCTACGAGCCGGCCCAGCGCGAGGGCTTTGACGACGGCTGGGAGATCGAAGAGGAGCTTCCGGCCCTTCCCACCGAGGTTATCGTCGAGAAGCCGCGCACCATCATCAACCGCAACGACTCGCCCGACATCCTCTTCGAGAAGTCGATCAACCCCTATCGCGGCTGCGAGCACGGCTGCTCCTATTGCTTCGCACGGCCGACCCACGCCTTCCAGGGCTTGTCCTCCGGGCTCGATTTCGAGACCAAGATCTTTGCCAAGCCCAACGCGGCGGAACTGCTGGAGAAGGAGCTGCGCGCCCCCAAGTACCAGCCGACGACCATTGCGCTAGGCTCGAACACCGACCCCTACCAGCCCGTGGAGCGACGCTTTCGCATCACGCGGTCGATTCTCGAGGTCTTGCACCGGATGAATCATCCCGTCGGCATCGTGACGAAGTCGGCCCTCGTGACCCGCGATATCGACATCCTGAGCCAGATGGCAAGCCGGCAGCTCGCCAAGGTGGCAGTCTCGATTACAACCCTCGACCCGAAGCTCGCCCGAAGGATGGAGCCCCGCGCCGCTTCCCCGATGAAGCGCCTCGAGACGGTTCGCACCCTGACCGAGGCCGGGATCCCCGTGACGGTGCTCGTGGCACCCATCATCCCGGCGGTAAACGATCATGAGATCGAGGCCATCCTGAAGGCTTCCGCCGATGCCGGCGCGCAGGAGGCCGGCTACGTGCTGCTGCGTCTGCCGCACGACCTCAAGGACCTGATGCGCGACTGGCTTGCCGAGCATTACCCGGACAAGCTCAAGCACGTCTTCACGCTGCTGCAGGAGGCGCGCGGCGGTAAGGATTACGATGCACAGTGGAGCACCCGCCAATCGGGCGTCGGCCCTTATGCCTGGATGCTCGGGCGTCGATTCGAGACCGCTGCCGAGCGCCTCGGGCTGAACAAGCGAAACCTGAGGCTACGAACGGACCTCTTCCAAGTGCCGCCGAAGGAGACGGGGCAGTTGAGCTTGTTCTGAGCCCTCCCCTGAGTCGTCATCCCGGGGCTGCGCAGCAGAACCCGGGATCGTATGACCAGAATGGCACTGTCATTCCGGGGCTGCGAAGCGGATCCCGACCCGAAGGGCCGCGCCAAAGGAGTGAGAATCTAGAACCACGACGGCGCTTCATCCTGGCGCTGTCGGCGATTATGGATTCCCGCCTGCGCGGGAATGACAGCGTTGAGGTGGCCGCGCTTTTTCCTGCATCCGATCCCGGATCGGCTTCGCCGTCCTGGATGACACTGGAGACTGCGACTCCTCGGTCTGCCCGTCAGGGATGACAATCGCCTCGCCTTCCCGCTTTCATCCATCCCATGACAG
>JALYFY010000516.1 GCA_030777385.1 Pseudomonadota bacterium
GCCCAAGGCGAGGTCGAGGAGAAGAAGATGGTCTTCGGCACCCCGGAGCAGAAGGAAGAGGCCTTTGCCGTGCTCAAGGCCAACAAGACTGTCAAGGACTGGTATCTCGACGAGACCATGGAGAAGCTCCATCGCGAGCGGCTGTTCTACTCGGACGTCGTGGCCGATTACGAGAACCTGGTCCAGCAGAAGGATCTCGTTCTCGGCTATCGCCTGCACGGCAACCTCATGGCTCTCGCGAACGGCGTTCCCTCGATCTACTTCACCTATGACAGCCGGACGGTGGAGTTCGCCGAGACCTACCAGATCCCGAGCTTCGACGTCTTCTCCGGCAAGGAGTTCAGCCTCGAGAACTACTGGGACCAGTCCCTGTTCGACAAGTTCAACCGTGCCTATCACCACACCTATCGCGAAATGCGCCAGTTCCTCGTCGAAAACGGCGCCGACACCAAGATGGTGGACGTGATGGCAAAGCCCGAGAAGGTGCAGCTGAAGGCGGCGTAATGGCCTTCCGTTCTAAGCAGATGCTCCTCGCCGCCGCGCTTGCTGCGGCGGGGAGCCTGGGTTCTCCCGCGGCACAGGCTGCTGAGGGAGGGCCCCACACTCTATTCGTGCAGCCAACGGGACCGGTGGAGGTCGTCTTCGACTGGTCTCGCGATGCCTGTGTCAAGTCGCATGTACCCGATGCGCCGGCCCGTGCCTTCCGCGATGCCGACGGCAAGGTTCACCTGATCATTAGCCACAACGACAATCGCGCCCATGTGGGCGAAACCCTGGACATGATCGCCAGGGACTGCACCGTGATTCACGAGGCGCACCGGTCCCCTAGGCTGGCGGAGTTCGACGACCTGAGCTGGATCAGCGGCGTCCATACGCGGGATGGAAAAACCGTCTTCGCCCTGGCCCACACGGAGCTGCGTGGGGAGCGAACCCAAGGACAGTGCCCAGAAGGGACCTATTCTGCGTGCCTTCTGAACACGGTGACAGGGCTGATCTCAAGGGATGGCGGACGTTCCTTCCAGCCGGCCGACAACAAAGGCCGTCCGCCTGTCGTTGCGACCCTTCCGTATCCCTTTCCGACCGACCGCAAGTCCCGGGTCGGCTACGCAAACCCGACCAACATCATCGAGCATGACGGCTGGTTCTATGCCTTCATGTTCGCGGACAGCTACAAGGCGCAGGGCCGGGGCAACTGCCTGATCCGCACCCGGACGCTCGCGGACCCGTCATCCTGGCGCGCCTGGGACGGCAAGGACTTCTCCGTGAGGTTCGTTGATCCGTTCCGTGACGCGGTCGCGGATCCGCAGGCCCATCTCTGCGCGCCGGTTGCGCCGCAGGTCATCAACAGGATGATCGGCGGCTTGGTGAGGCACCGGAGCAGCGGCGCCTTCATCGCCATCTTCGGTGACAAGCGCCAGCAGGCGGACGGGCGCATGGTAGAGGGCATCTTCACCTCCACATCCCGCGATCTCAAGGCATGGAGCGAGCCCTCGCTCGTCCTGGAAGTGCAGCTTCTTTGGGATCTCGCCTGTGGCGATCAGGACGCCTTCTTCTATCCAAGCCTCATCGATCCCGCGGCGAACACTTTTTCCTTCGAGGATTTCGGAGACACGGGATTTGTCTACATGGCGCGGTACCAGAACTTCAGGAACTGCAAGGTGACCTGGGATCGTGACCTCGTCAGGGTGCCTGTCCGCGTAAGATCCTCTTGGTAGAGAAATCGCCTCCCATTCGAACGCAGCGTGAAAGCAAGGTGAAACATGACCGTATTGGTAACCGGCGGCGCTGGCTATATCGGCAGCCACATGGTTCTAGCTCTCGTGGATGCCGGGCAGGATGTGGTCGTCCTCGACAATCTGAGCACCGGATTCTCCTGGATGGTCCATCCCAAGGCGCACTTCGTTCAGGGCGATTGCGGTGACGAGGCTCTCGTCGCGGACCTCATCCAAAAATACGGCGTGGATGCTATCGCCCATTTTGCCGGATCCATCGTCGTGCCGGATTCGGTCGTGGACCCCCTAGGGTACTACTTCAACAATACGGTGAAGTCCCACGCCCTGATCCGGACGGCTGTCCGCAACAAGGTCGGACGCTTCATCTTCTCGTCGACGGCGGCCGTCTATGGCGATGCCAAGGACAGTCCCATCTTGGAGACGTCACCCCTTAATCCCGTCTCACCCTACGGCACATCGAAGCTGATGACCGAGCTGATGCTGCGGGACACGGCGGCGGCGCATCCGCTCAATTATGCGGTGCTGCGCTACTTCAATGTCGCGGGTGCCGACCCAGAGGGCCGTAGCGGGCAGTCGAGCCAGCGGGCCACTCACCTGATCAAGGTGGCAACGCAGGCGGCTCTTGGCGAGCGCAGCCACCTGGACGTGTTCGGCACGGATTATCCGACGGCGGATGGCACATGCATCCGGGACTACATTCACGTGTCGGACTTGGCTCATGCCCATGTGCTGGCGCTCGATTACCTTCGCAGCGGCGGGGCCAGCGCGACGTTTAACTGCGGCTACAGTCGAGGTTATTCCGTGCTGCAGGTCATCGAAGCGGTCAAG
>JALYFY010000517.1 GCA_030777385.1 Pseudomonadota bacterium
CGCATAGGCGATGAAGGCCATGCAGCCGCCCAGCAGCAGGAAGGGGATCATGGGCAGCCCGGGCATGATGGCGAACACGAACATCAGGGCGGAAGCCACCATGAGGGCGCGCGGATAGGCTCCCAGCTGATCGAGAACCGCCTGCTGCGCCTGACCGCGCGTGCCGCCCTTCGACACCAGAAGACCAGCCGCGAGGGAGACCACCAGCGCAGGGATCTGGCTGACGAGGCCATCGCCCACGGAGAGCTGCGTAAACACGTCGGCGGCCTTGGAGAGTTCCATGCCGTGCCGGGTCACGCCGATGATGATCCCGCCGAAAATGTTGACCGCAATCGTGATGAGGCTCGCGATGGCCTCGCCACGGACGAACTTGGAGGCACCGTCCATGGAGCCGAAGAAGGCGCTTTCCTCCTCGAGCTCCCGACGCCGGTGCTGGGCTTCCTTCTCGTCGATCAGGCCCGCAGACAGATCGGCGTCGATCGCCATCTGCTTGCCGGGAATGGCATCGAGGGTGAAGCGGGCTCCGACCTCGGCGATACGGGTGGCACCCTTCGTGATGACCAGGAAGTTGACGGTGATGAGAATGATGAAGACGACGATACCGATGACGAAGTCACCGCTCATCACGAACTGGGAGAAGCCACTGATCACGTGCCCGGCCGCATCCACACCCTTGTGGCCGTCCGAGAGGATCAGGCGGGTCGACGCGATGCTCAGGGCAAGGCGCAGCAGGGTCGCAATGAGAAGGACGGTCGGGAAGGCCGAAAATTCGAGAGGCTTCTGGATCCAGAGAGCCACCATCAGGATCAGGACCGACATGGCGACCGAGAGGGCGAGACCCATGTCGATCAGCAGGGGAGGAATCGGCAGGAACAGAATGGCCAGAATGGCGACCACGCCGCCGGCGAAAGCCAAGTCCCTGCTGCGGCCCAGCGCTGTAGTTTGAACTGCTTCCATGTGCCTGTCAGCTCACCGATTGAACGTTGAACCTGACAGATGCACCACGAAGCTTGCGCGGAGGTCGCAAGCCTTCGCAAACCGGGAGCTTATCGTCCTTGCCCCCGGCAGAAGGTTGCCGGCCGCCGCTAGAACCCTGTTACGATTCGGCCGTAGACAAGTTCCGTGAACGCGAAGATTTGGGAGCCGACGAACGAGCCTGTCACCAGCGCAACCACGAGGATCGCGATGATCTTCGGGATGAACGTGAGGGTGACCTCCTGGATCTGGGTCAGCGCCTGGATCAGGGCAATGACGATGCCGATGACCATGGCCGCGGCGACCGCAGGGCCTGCTCCGATAATGACGGTCCAGATCGCGGCGCGGACCAGTTCCAGGGCGTCGACTTCGTTCATGTCAGCTCACCACGATGCCTGGGCCGAGCAGAACCTGGGCGCCGCCCTTCAACTTGGCGACGGCTCCCTCGTTGGTGATGATCACCGAGTCCACCTGACCGGAAATCTTGCCGTCCGCCGTTGTCACGGTCCGGCCGATGACGCTGTCGGCCTGGGACAGAGCCGAGGACGCGAGCAGCGCATCGAGCTTCGCGTTGCTCTGCACCGTCTGCTCAACCTGGGAGAAGGTCGCGAGCTGAGCCATGTACTCGGTGGATTTCATGGGTTCCGTCGGGTCCTGATTCTTCATCTGCGCCATGAGAAGCTTCAGGAAATTGTCGTAGGTTGCCGTGGCGGTGGACTGGCTGGTCGCACCCGCCCGGCTTGCGACGGGAGAAGAAACGGAGGTCACATTCATCGTAAGACTCCCGGTTAAGCGGCCTGGACCGTTGGAGAGGGTGCGGCAATGGAGCTCTCAACCGGCTCGAACAGGGTCCGGATGACCTTGAGCGCCTCGAAGATCCGGTCCGCTGCAACCAGATCGCCGGCCCTGCAGAGCGCTTCCTTCGCGGACTCGTCTGTCGTGATCGGCAGGATGGATTCGTAGAGCTTGCGGAACGCGCCCATCACCTTGTCGGCCTCCTGAGGATTGATCAGGATGGATTGCGCGACGAAGTAGAGCTGGCGCATGGGCGTGGTCGCCTCCGTGACCTGAAGCACATGGCTCTCCAGGAGGAAGCGTGCCTCGTTCAGAAGGCTCAAGGTGACTTTCTGGCTCACCGTCAGAACCGCACCGTTGATGAAAATCCGCTCACCCGCCTTGAGGGAAAACCGCATCTTCGCTTTCATTTCAGGCCTTCCTGGATCATGGCATTGATATCAATCAGAGCTTCGAGATTGTTGTGTTCACCTCTGACCACGCGGTCGGATTCGCGCATGACCCAGAGGCCGATGGAGATGAGCTGCCCTTTCAGCTGGTCCGGAAAACCATTGTCGGGATGACCGAGATCCTTGATCAGGTAGGTCCAGAGACGCTGAACGAAGACGATTGCGTCGACCATCTCCAGGGACTGGGACGGCTTGCCGTTGGCAGCCTTCATCATGGTGATGGCCCGGTCGAAAAGGTTGTATTCGCGGTCGCGGCAATCCCTGGAAGAGTCCTCAATAACTTCGGCGTAGGAGAAACGGTACATACTTGACTCCACCCATTACAGGTAATTGATCAGGCTCATGGACTTGAGTTGTGCGGTCAGGGAGTAGGACGTCTGGATCTGGGTCATCAGCCGGTCGACCCTGATCTTCGCCTCGGCGGGATCGACCGCCTCGAGGTGGATGATCTTTGCATCGAAGATATCCTTCTGCAGGCTCATCCGCTCGTCAGCTTCCTCGACCTTCTCCTGAACGGCCCCAAGCTTCGACTGCATGGTGGTTACGCCCGTGATGGCCTCGGAAAAGGTTGCGATCGCCTTGCTGACGAGAGCCTCCCTTGTTCTCTCGCCAAGACGATCCAGACCGAGGTCGAAGAT
Organism: Pseudomonadota bacterium; assembly: GCA_030777385.1. Lineage (GTDB taxonomy): Bacteria > Pseudomonadota > Alphaproteobacteria > Rhizobiales > Beijerinckiaceae > Microvirga. Next base: position 2,858 of record JALYFY010000517.1, read on the forward strand.
CATCGTATAGGCCATCGCCATCTTCTGGATTCCGGGATCGTTGGCGTTGGTGGATGCCTCCACCCTTTCCTTCGTCGAGATCCTGCTTTGGATGTTCTGGCTCGATGCGTTCGACCAGTCCTTCCAGTTGTCTCCCTCGAACAGTGCCGCGTAAGGACCATCCAGGAAGGACTTCATGGCGTCCGGCGTAATCGTCGACACGGCTGCGGCATCCAGGCCGAACCCGAATGTCGACCTAAAGGCCGACGCAACGGCAGCGCGAGGGCTTCGCGTGACGGATCCCTCGACCGGGGTCCCGGCTCCGTCCTTGAAGGAGCCGGTCACGTCGGTGTTGCCTGTAAGGTCGGTCGATTTCAGCACGAGGTTGCCGGTCACCGGATCGCGGGAGGCCTCCACGCCGCTGAGGGTGCTGGGGCTGGCTGCGACCGCTGCGTTGATCGAGACGACGAGGCCGTCGACGGTGGTCTCCCCGCCGACACTGAAGAGTTGATCCGGAGCGCCGCCAACACTGAACCTGATGAC
>JALYFY010000518.1 GCA_030777385.1 Pseudomonadota bacterium
ACGACCGGCACGCTGCCATAGCGCATGGCGCAGAGCTGCGTCAGCCCGCAGGGCTCGAACCGCGACGGCACGAGCAGCGCGTCGCTGCCGCCTTGAATGAGATGGGCAAGCGACTCGTCATAGCCGAAGAAGCAGCCGACCTGACCCGGATAGACGATGCGGGCGGCCTCGAAGCTCCCCTCGAGGGCCGGGTCTCCCGCCCCGAGCAAGGCCAATTGAGCGTCATCCCTCAGAAGCCTCGACAGCGCCGCGAGCACGAGATCGAGACCTTTCTGCTCGGACAATCGGCTGACGACCCCGAAGAGCAGTGCGTCGGGATTGGGCTTCAGCCCCAAGCGCTTCTGCAGCGCCGCCTTGTTGGCCGCGCGAGCCTTGAGCTTTTGGCGGTCGAACGGCTGTGCAAGGTGAGGATCGGCTGCGGGGTTCCACACCTCGTCGTCGATGCCGTTGAGGATGCCGGAAACGTGTCTGGAGCGCGCGCGCAGCAGGCCGTCGAGCCCCATTCCGCCCTCCGGCGTCTGGATCTCCTTCGCATAAGTTGGCGACACGGTCGTGATGCGGTCGGCAAGCTGCAGGCCGGCTTTGAGAAACCCGATCTGCCCGTAATACTCCACCCCGTCCACGGTGAAGACGCTGGTCGGCAGACCGAGCTCGAAGAGCAGGTCGGCCGGAAAGATGCCTTGGAATGCGATGTTGTGGACCGTCATGACAGTGCCCGGCCGCGGGCTGTCGGTGAGGCTTAAGTAGACCGGAGCAAGCCCGGCCTGCCAGTCATGGGCATGAACCACATCCGGCATGAAGCCGGGAGCCAGCCCCTGACCGATATCGGCCGCCGCCCGCCCGAGCGCCGCAAAGCGCCGGGCATTGTCCGGCCAGTCCCGCCCATTGGAGGCAAGATAGGGAGAGCCGGACCGCTCGAAGAGATGCGGCGCGTCGATGACGAAGAGATCGAGCGCTCCCGCCCGACCGGATAGAAGGCGCGCAGGTCCACCGAAGAAGCCAGGATACTGATGAACAACCTCCTGGCGCTCCAAAGCCTTCATGACGGCCGGATAACCTGGAACCAGCGTGACGACCGCGACGCCCTCCTGCGCAAGCGCTGAGGGCAAGGCGCCGACCACATCGGCGAGACCGCCTGTCTTGATGATGGGAAAGATCTCTGACGCGACTGACAGAACGTTCAGAGGCTTCATCCCGCCAACCTGTCGATCATGGGCTTCGTGATGAGGCAGATTCCCTTCTCGGTGCGCCGGAAGCGCTGAGCATCCTTCTCAGGATCCTCACCGACCACCAACCCTTCCGGAATATGCACGCCACGGTCGATGACCACGTTCTTCAGCCGTGCCCCACGGCCGATATCCGCATAGGGGAGGATGACCGCACCATCGACAGCGGCATAGGAGTGAAGATGCACGCCCGTGAAGACGAGGGACTTGCACAAGGAAGCACCTGAGACGATGCAGCCGCTGGACACGAGGGAGTTGATGGCGTGACCGCGCCGGCCTTCCTCATTGTGCACGAATTTTGCCGGCGGCCATGTCTCGGAGAAGGTGGAGATCGGCCAATCCCGGTCGTAGAGATCGAGAGACGGAACGATCGCCGTGAGATCGATATTGGCCTCCCAATAGGCATCGACGGTGCCCACATCCCGCCAATAAGCTTCTGCCTCCGCGCCGCCTGCCTCGTTGCCCGACCGGACGCAGGAATCGGAGAAGCGGTGCGCAACGGCTTTTCCGTGCTGGACCAGATAAGGGATGATGTCCTTGCCGAAGTCGCGGTTCGAGCCGGGCGTTTCCGCATCGCGCCGCAACTGCTCGAAGAGGAACTTGGTGTTGAAGACGTAGATGCCCATGCTGGCGAGCGCCATGTCCGGATTGCCCGGGATCCCCGGAGGATCGGCAGGCTTTTCCAGGAACGAGACGATGCGGTCTGTCTCGTCCACGCCCATGACACCGAAGCCGGTTGCCTCCATGCGCGGCACTTCGAGACAGCCCACGGTCACGTCGGCGCCCGTATCGACGTGCTGCCGCAGCATGATCTCGTAGTCCATCTTGTACACGTGGTCGCCGGCGAGAATGATGATGTATTCAGGCGCGCTGCTCGCGATGATATCGATATTCTGATACACCGCGTCGGCCGTTCCTTCGTACCACATGGTCTCCGAGACGCGCTGACTGGCCGGCAGGATATCGAAGCTCTCGTTTCGCTCCGCCCGAAAGAAATTCCATCCGCGCTGCAGATGGCGGATGAGGCTGTGCGCCTTGTACTGCGTTGCCACCCCGATGCGACGGATGCCGGAGTTCAGCGCATTCGACAGGGCGAAGTCGATGATCCTTGTGTTGCCGCCGAAATACACGGCCGGCTTGGCACGGATATCGGTCAGCTCCATCAATCGGCTGCCGCGCCCGCCAGCAAGAATGTAGGCCATGGCGTGACGGGCAAGAGGTGCGTGGGAAACGCTGGAGTTGGGCAAGACGGGGTCCTCACATCAAGGGCAACGATCTGCCCCGCTATGTAGACGCTGAAATCGGCCGCAAGTTCTCTTGCTCTTGTCCGACTTCAGCGGAGTTTTCGCCCCGAAGCCCCGACTCTATCATAGGTCGAAGGCTTCCGCTGGCCCGTCAGGTCACACGGGTTGCCCGCTTGCGCTTGGGCGCCTCAGCAGGGGCAGGAGCGTCCGCTGCTTCGGCGGCTGGAGCCGCAGCAGGGCTGCGCTTCTTGCGTGTCTTGGGAGCGGGAGCTGCGGGGCTTGAAAGGATCTCGTCGGCCGTCATGCTCGTCATGCCCAACGGTGCCGGGTCCATGATGGGCAGAGGCTGACTGTCCTCCTGACTATCCTCCTGGCTGCCTTCGGTCGTTTCAGCATGGCCCAGGATTTCCTGCTCGGCCTGATACCAGTATTCGTCGGCACGGCCAGGAAGGCTCCCATGCCGCATCCAGAGTTCATATGCCCGTTCCCGGATTCTTTCTTCAAGCTGCTTGTCCATGGTCGCCCTTCACTTCTCACGTCGTGCCCCAACCCGGTCCAGCGCAAAGCAGGCGGCTTTCGCACAGCCGGCCACAGAGTTGCACAGTTACGGATACGAACTGCCTAAGTTATTAGGCAGTCCTCCGGATTGGCAACGGTTGCAAGATGAATCTGCCAGAAATGTTCGCCCAGACTTCGGGCTGTGGAGGTGGATTTTTGGGCAAGCGGCCTATGCCTGCCACGCAACATGGCAGAGCGGACAATGTTCAGGATCTGCCGGGCGCCCTGAAACTGATTACCCTGTACACATACCATAGGGCCAAGACCAGGAAGACCACATTGGAGACCGGATTAAGCCACTCCGAGACACGTTCATACTGACCTTGAAGCAGGTATCCGGCGCCGGCGAGAAGAGCCGTCCAAAGGCTCGTTCCAAGAGAGCTCCATAGAAGGAAGGTCGACGTGGGAATGCAGTTCACCCCGGCCGGCACCGAAATCAGGGTTCGGATCGTCGGAACCAGTCGCCCCAGGAACAAAGCCGCGGCCTGATGCCGTTCGAAGAAGGAGCGGGCCTGGTCGATCTCCTCCGGGTGGAGGGTAAGCCACCGCCCATGCTTGGCGGCGAAGCGCTTCAGGCGCTTGGGCCCGATCCACCGGCCGATCAGGAACCAGAAATAGGCACCCGCCAGGGAGCCGACGGTTCCGGCAAAGATCACTCCTGCGATGTTGAGTGAGCCCTTCGCTGCCGAGAAGCCTGCCAGGGGCATGATAAGTTCGGACGGTATTGGCGGGAAGAGGTTTTCCAGGAGCATCAGGAGAGCAATACCGCCATATCCGGCCTTATCGATGAGGCTGAGAATCCAGTCGAACACGCTTGTCACCAGTTGCGAGGGATTGATCTTGAGATCCGCCAGACGGGCTGGAGCCGCGGCCGGATTTGAGGGGCAACGCTTTGATGGCCGTCTGTTTCCACCCGGAACCTTGGCTGCAGTCCCGAGTTGCCAGAATGATCCGGCCGGGGTTCTGTTGGCGTGCAGCTTTTGGAAGAGACGATGAGCAGACAAGCTGTTGGTGTTGCGCAGGAGGCAGCACGCCTGTCCGCTGGTCCGATCCTCAAGCCCGGTGAAAACTGCTGGCGCGTGGTGCAGGCCGACCGGGCAGCGGTCCTGGTCGATGGCGCGGCCTATTTTGCAACCCTGGAAGCCGCGCTGCGCCGGGCTCAACAATCGATCCTCATCATCGGATGGGACTTCGACGGCAGCATCCGTCTTCGCCCTGATGTGAGCGCCGAGGAATCGCCGCCTCTGGGTCCCCTGCTCCGCTCTCTTGTCGAGGAACGGCCTGACCTTGAAGTGCGCATCCTCGTGTGGAGCGTTGCGGTCGTGCATGCGCCGGGCGCACCCGGTCCCCTTATCTTCGGCGCCGATTGGCAGGAGCATCCCCGCCTCCACGTCAAGCTCGACACGCACCACCCGCTCTATGCGGCCCACCACCAGAAGATCGTCTGCATCGACGAGAGCCTCGCGTTCGTGGGCGGCATGGATCTGACGGTCGAGCGCTGGGACACCACCCGCCATGCCTGCGATGACCCTGCCCGACTGAAGGAGGATGGGAGCATCTACGAGCCGGTTCACGATCTACAGATGGCGGTCGATGGCGAGGCGGCCCGGTCCGTCGCCGAGGTCTGGTATGGGCGCTGGAAATTCGCCACAGGCGAGGAGCTGACGCCTGCTCATGCTGCCGCCGCCGATCCATGGCCCTCCAGCCTTGTGCCTGACTTCACCAGCGCACCCGTTGCCATTGCCCTCACCTATCCGGCCTGGGGCGATCAGCCTGCAGCGCACGAGGCTGCGGCTCTCACGCTGGATGCCCTTTCGGCGGCGAAACGAACGATCTACATCGAAGCCCAGTACATGACGGCGCCCCAGATCGGCGACGTTCTCGAGCGGCAGCTTGCCGACCCTGAAGGGCCGGAAGTTGTCGTCATCCAGACCCATGAGTCCCATGGCTGGGCCGAGGAGATGGTCATGGGCACCAACCGGGACCGGATGATCCGCCGCTTGCGCAAATGCGATCATCATGGCCGGCTGAGGGTCTATTACCCGGTCATCCCCAACGGCAAAGACGGGGAGTGCCAGGTTCTCATCCACTCCAAGCTCATCATCGTGGATGACGTGTTTCTGCGCATCGGGTCGTCGAACCTGAACAACCGCTCCATCGGCCTCGACAGCGAATGCGACCTCGCCATCGAGGCCACCACGGACGCGATGCGGCGGACCATTGCGCAGCTCCGGGATCGGCTCCTGGCAGAGCACCTGGATACGTCCCCGGACAGCTTCACGCAGAGCCTGGAAACTGAGGGCGGATCCTTGATCGGGGCAGTCGAGCGGCTCAACACGAGCAAGCGCGGCCTTCGGGCGTTCAGCGCCATGTCCGATGATGGCCCGGATGTCCCGGCTCCCGGCACGAGCCTTCTGGATCCGCTGGAGCCTTTCGAGCCCCTCTCCCTGTTCCGCCGACGCAAGGATTGAGGCTCAGGCCTTGGCCTCAGCGGCACCCGTGTAGGAACCGCTCCTGCGCCGGTAGATCAGCTCGGTTGCTGCAAACAGGGCGCCTCCCAGGCCAAGCGGCACCAGGAAATAGACGAAGCGGAAGACGAGAAGCGGGCCGATCAAATCCTTCTGCGGCAGCAGGTACATGACAACGCTCTCGATGACGCCCAAGCCGCCCGGAACATGGCTCACGAGGGCTGTCGCGTTGGCAATCACGTAGACGGAGGCCACGCCCGGATAGGCTACATCGGACACAGCCGCGAGCGCTTGATGGAGGCATGCCGCCACGAAGGCGAAGTTGATCGAACCGATCAGCACCTGGCCCAGGGCAAGCCGGAGCGGTGGCATCTCAAGGGACCATTGCCTGATCTTCAGAGGTCTCCTGACGAAGGCGGCCAGGATCAGGTAAACCGCCGGCAGCGCAAGGCAGCCGATGCCCAGCGCGATCACAACCTTTTGCGTGAGGCCGGTGATCTCCACCGCAAGGCCGGAGCGCAGCAGCAGCGCTGCGCCGCCCAGAACCAGGAGCCCCAATCCCACCGTGGCGCCGCAGAAGACGATCATCCGGGCGACGTCCCCCGCACCTAAACCCCAGCGGGTATAGAAGCGATAGCGGACTGCTCCGCTGCTCAGGGCCGCCAGCCCGATGTTGTGGCCCAGCGAGAGCGCCGTGAAGGAGGCCAGGGCCGCCTTTCGATAAGGCAGCGGGCGCCCGACATAATGCAGGGCCAAGTAGTCGAAGCCCGTCAGGGACAGGTAGCTCGCCGCGGCAAATCCGATCGCTCCCAGCAACCGGGGAGTCGGCACGGCGGTGACCGCGGCAACAAGCTGGTCCAGGCTGTAGCGGCTGAGGGTTCGGTAGAGCAGGAAAGCCGCAAGCCCGATGGCGGCCGCAGCAATCAGGGACTTCCAATTCCGCATACGCTCCTCTCATATCAAGCCGCATCGTTCGGCATACTGCCCCGCTTCAAGAAGCTCAACGCCATGGGAGAGGTTGCGATCCGTCCGTGTTGTGCCAAGGGCACCTATTCCTGTGCATAGGCGATGCTGGGCTTATGCCCTTTGCCCTGGATGATCTGGAACTCGACGAGGAGCGGCAGGTGGTCCGACGCAACCCGCGCCAGGGGCGTCCGCACGGTTTCGACCCTCAGGACGCGGACCGAGCGGCTGACGAAGACATGATCGATGCGCAGCATCGGCAAGCGGGACGGAAAGGTCGCCTTGGGCCGTGCAAGCTGGGGAGCCGCTTGGGCATCCCAAAGATGGGAGGTCAGGCGCTGATAGGCCCGGGACCGCGGCGAGGCATTGAAGTCTCCCAGCAGGATCACGGGCTCCCGGCACGACCGATGCCCAAGCCAGTGAGGTCCGAGCAGCGCATCGATCTGGGCCAGCCGCTCATGCCGGCGCAGTCCCAGATGGGTGTTGATCACCTGAACGTCCGTGCCGCCGATGTTGACCGATGCCCATAGGGCGCCTCTTGGCTCCAGCGCCGGTTTCTTTGCCAAGCCTGGCAGGGCGGCAGCCTTGACGAGGTGCGATGGCCTGCGGGTCAGGATGGCGTTTCCGTACTCCTCCTGGTGGACCCGCATGCTGGCGTGAAAATGCATGTGCATCCCGAGAGCCTGGGCGATCGCATGGGCTTGATCGACCCCACCCGTCCGCGCGCGCCCGACATCGACTTCCTGGAGAGCCACAACGTCCGGCTCACAGGCTGCGATCACATCCGCAATCCGAGCGGGAGACAATCGACCATCCGTACCAAGGCAGCGATGCACGTTGTAGGTCAGAATGCGCGGCACCGTGCCCCCTTCTCTTCATGCCTGAACCTGGAGCGGCTTGGCTCCAGGCGCCCGCTCGATGCAGTTTAGGCAACTCGCATTGCTACGGCTTGGATCCAAGCAAGCGGGACATTTAGGATTGAAGACAGCCGATGGGGAAAGTGCTCTGACGGCGATGGGCCGGAGGCAAAAGCGAACGGGAGCCGTGCGTACATCCGGCAGCGGCTCCCGTCATTCTTGGCCAGTCACAGCAGCAACTGGATTGACTCAGCATAACCCAGGCCAGCCCGCTCGCGGCGGCGAATAGGAGGTAGCCTAGCTCCTCCTGTTGAGGAGCCAAAGGCATCCACAAGCATTATTGTATCACGGCCTGGAACCTTCACAGGATCGCTGCGGCATCGGTGGAATGCGCCGAGGGGGATTTTCGTCATGGCTCCGGCGCGCTATGGCATGCCCAGCATGGCAATGGAGCTGATATGACCGAGTTGATCTCCCTTCAGAAA
>JALYFY010000519.1 GCA_030777385.1 Pseudomonadota bacterium
ATTCGCTCGGTCTTGATTACTGACCTGAATTACCTGTTATGCAATATGGCCTTGATGACCTGGCACTCGGTCACGAGGAGCTCGTCGACCTCGTGGTCGCTCGGCATGTCGATGAGGTAAAAAGCGAAGCTGGGACGGCCCTTTGGCACACTCTCCTCCGATTGCGGTGCGGCGCTCTCAACTCAGGCTGACATATATCGGCCAAGGGGACCAGCTTATCCGGACCAAGCCAAGTACGACTACGCGTAACGGGGACTGCGCCAGCGTTCGGGATACGGGCACCTCCGTTTCACTGGCCAGCCGCTTTTCCCAACGTCATCTGAATTAACCGACCCTATTCACCAGACTTTATTGCGGTGATCTGATTTGCGGCCAGGGCGTGCTGGTCCGCTGCGTCTGTTTCACGGCGGCAAGGTTTGGACCGTGGGGAACGCGTTGGCCAGGGTGAGAGGGGGTGATTGGGGCGATGGCAGCCCCCTTGCTCAGGGCGAGGCGCCTCTGGGCCTTGGTGCGAAAGCACAAGCCACATGGCGGACGAGATCCGCTTGCGGGTAGCCGGAGGCATAGGCCAGCCGGATGCGACGGGTGGTTTCCTGGACCCGCACGGCGATCTTGAGCAGGCCATGCCGCAGCGCGGCGAACTCCGCCCGGGCGAGCTCGCGCAGGGCTGGAAGAGCCTCCCGCAGCGCCAGCATCAGCCAGTAGGCGGCCGTGTGCAGCACGAGGCGAACCTGATTGGCCCCCGCTCAACAACAGGAGGTCCGGTCAGAGGCAAGCGGGGCCTTGGGAAGCTTGATCCCGTTCTCTGCCTGACCTCGGGCACAAGACAGGCTCTCGTAGACCACGCGGGGGCTGGTGCCGATCAGATGGGTGACGACAAAGCGGAGATCCAGCCCCAAGCGGGTCGCCTCAAGGCGGGCGATGACCCGGCGCTCGCACGACCAACTCCCGGCCTGGTGTTGGGTCTCGGCAAAGCCGCGAACGACCTCGTGGTCTTCTCCTGCTCTGTGGGTACGCACCGCATCCGCCACATCCTGAACTTTGGCGGTGAGCGGCCGTGTCCCGGCCAGCCCGAACAGAGAGCTGAGGTCGGTCTGCTCGCAGAACCCCCTTCCTTCAGGACGCGCATAGGGACTGTCACCTCGGATCGTGATGCGGGTCGTCGGCCAGCGCGTCCGAATGCGGCGCACCAGCCGGCGTCTATGAGCCCGCACCTCGATCCCCGAAGGGGTCTTGCCCGGCCGTAGCACGATCGCGGCCGGCCGACCCGGGGCGCTGTCGTAGACGTGGATGGGCAGAAAGCTGCGCTCGTCGGAATGGGCGTTGAACAACGATAACGGCTGATGCCCGTGCCCCACGTCACAGGGGTCGTCGATATCCAGCACGACGCGATCCGGCACGCTGGCGGAGCTGGCCATCCCCTGATCGACCCGTGCAGAGCTCAAGCGGATCGCATCGCGCAGGCTCGGGGCATTCTCCAGGCGCGAGAGGGTGGGCTGAGAGGCCAGATCCTCTCCGGTCTCCGGCAGACGCCCGCAGGCGAGCTTGAACGCCGGATCCGAGCGCAACGGGCCGAAATCGTGGCCGTCCTCGTCGCCGCACGCGATGGCGAAGATGCGGGCGCGGATCATGTCCGGGATGGCATGCTTGACCCGCTCTGGCTCGCGCCGATCGGAGATGAGGCGTGCCAGCCGTTCGGCGATCCCAAGTTGTCGCTCAGCCTGGGCGAGGAGCATGACGCCGCCGTCTGACGACAGGCGTCCACCATCGAAAGCGGCGGTGATCTTCGTGCGGCCAACGGCTGGAAACGGGACGGTCGCGGTTGTATCGTCCGTCATGGCGGGTGTGGCACCGAGCAAGGAGCGGATTCATTGCCGGTGGTGAGTATGTGGCCTGTAATGAGGCTGTTCGCCTCCGTGCACCTGCCGACCTGGCCAACGACCGCGTCAGCAGCTGACTCTTAGAGCCCATCCGGAAAGGAGTTGAGTCTCTGGAATCGGTTGTGATTCCTTGTGCGGCACCTGAGTCGGGGAAAGGTGCCTCATGTGGAAGCCGGAACATCGAGCGGCCGCGGATCGGCGGGGCCTGCGATATGACAGCGATCTGACCGACGCCGAGTGGTTGCTGGTCGCGCCGTTGATCCGCCCGGCGAAGCGTGGTGGTCGGCCTCGGACGGTGGACGTCC
>JALYFY010000520.1 GCA_030777385.1 Pseudomonadota bacterium
CGATCCGAGGTTCAAGCCTCTTCGTCGTCTTCCAGATCGCTGTCGATCAAGTCCGACACGTCGTCGTCACCTTCTTCCTCGTCCTCGAGGAAGGTATCGTCATCGGCAACATCATCGGCCACGTCGAAATCGTCGTCGCTCGGGATGTCCTTCTCGTTCTCGCCGGCCTCGACCTCATCGAGGGAGACCATCTCCGGACCAACCGATTCGATCTCAGCCTCATCGTCGTCGGCGACAGCGGCGCGAGCGGCCACGGGAGCCGCAACCCGGCTCATGGCCGTTGCCTGGAACACGGTGCCGCATTTCGGGCAGACCGCCGGGTCCTTGCTGAGATCGTAGAATTTTGCGCCGCAGCTCATGCACTGGCGCTTCAAGCCGAGTTCCGGTTTGGCCACGGGTGATTGCCTTCAGGTGTGAATGGTTGGGAACGCTCCGTTAGTCGTGAGGGGATGGCTTGTCAAATGGGAAATTGCAGGGGCGGGCCGAAGCCGGGCCAGCTTGCGCGTGACGGCGCGAGAGCACCGTGTTAGGAGCCCGCCTTCAAGAAGCCTTCAAGGAACCCGTCTCATGTCGCACGCGCACGGATCGCCATCACCGGTCGCCAGCAGGTCTGGAACAGCCCTGAAGGGGCGCATCCGCGTTCCCGGCGACAAGTCGATTTCCCACCGCTGCATGATTTTCGGGCTTCTGTCCATCGGCGAGACCCGGGTCGAGGGGCTCCTGGAAGGCGATGACGTGCTGCGCACCGCCGAGGCCTGCCGGGCCTTGGGCGCCACCATCACCCGCGAAGCTCCAGGCCGGTGGCGGATCGCGGGCGTTGGCATCGGTGGCCTCACGGAGCCCTCAGGCATGCTCGATTTCGGGAATGCGGGCACCGGCTCCCGCCTCATGATGGGTGTTGCCGGAAGCCATCCGATCACCTCGACCTTCGACGGCGACGCCTCCTTGCGCAAGCGCCCCATGCGCCGCATTCTCGATCCGCTCGCCAAGATGGGCGTGACCGTAGTGAGCGAGGCCGAAGGCGGGCGGGTTCCGCTGACCCTGCGCGGGCCTCGGGAAACGATCCCGATCACCTATGAGACGCCGGCGGCCTCCGCCCAGATCAAATCGGCAATCCTGCTCGCAGGCCTCAACTCCCCCGGCAAAACCACCGTGATCGAGCGGGAGGCAACCCGCGACCACACGGAGAGGATGCTGCGCCATTTCGGGGCGAGCGTCGAAGTGGCGCCCCACGGCGCGGATGGCCGGACCATCACGCTTCAGGGCCAGCCGGAACTGCGCGGCACCGACATTGTCGTGCCTTCAGACCCCTCCTCCGCTGCCTTCCCGCTGGTTGCCGCCCTGATCACCCCCGGCTCGGACGTGGTGATCGAAGGCGTGATGATGAACCCCCTGCGCACCGGCCTCATCACCACGCTCATCGAGATGGGCGCTTCCATCGAGCGCCTGAACGAACGCGACGAGGGTGGCGAGACGGTTGCGGACCTGCGCGTCCGCCACAGCCGCCTCACCGGCGTGACGGTTCCCCATGCCCGGGCCCCTGCCATGATCGACGAGTACCCGGTCTTGGCGGTTGCGGCCTCATTTGCTGAAGGCACCACCCGGATGCAGGGCCTCCATGAGCTGCGCGTGAAGGAGTCCGACCGGCTTGCCGCCGTGGCGGCGGGTCTTGGCGAAGCAGGTGTGACGTATGAGATCGAAGGCGACGACCTCATCGTCCATGGCGGGAGCGGCATGGTCCGCGGCGGCGGCAATCCGGTTGCCACCCATCTCGACCACCGTATCGCCATGTCGTTCCTGGTCATGGGTCTGGCAAGCGCGGAGCCGATGACTGTGGATGACGGAGCCATGATCGCCACAAGCTTCCCCTCCTTCATTCCGCTCATGCGGGAGCTCGGCGCCCGGATCCAGGATTGACCCGATCATGATCATCGCCATCGACGGTCCTGCCGCATCGGGCAAGGGCACCCTGGGCAAGCGCCTTGCCGAACATTTCGGCTTTGCCCATCTCGATACGGGCCTGCTCTACCGGGCAGTGGCCCGCGTGCTTCTGGACCGGGATATCCCTCTCGAGGACCGGGAGGCAGCAGCCCAGGTAGCCCAAACCCTTGATGTTTCGCATCTGGACGACTCACGCCTGCGGGGAGCCCCCATGGGCGAGGCGGCCTCGGTGGTCTCCGCCTACCAGCCGGTCCGGGATGCCCTTCTGGCCTTCCAGCGTCAGTTTGGAGCCCAGGAACCGGGCGCCGTGCTCGACGGGCGGGACATCGGGACCGTGGTCTGCCCTGACGCGGAGGTGAAGCTGTTCATCACTGCGGCGCCGGAGGAGCGGGCGCGCCGCCGGCATCTGGAGCTTCTGAATCGGGGCGAGCAGGCGGAGTACGAGGTCATTCTCGCGGATATCCGCCGCCGGGACGAGCGCGACATGAACCGGAGTACCGCTCCCTTGAAGGCGGCCGCGGACGCCCTCACGCTCGACACCACGCATCTGGACGCCGATGCCGCCTTCCGGGCCGCTCTTGATCTTGTAGGACGCAAGCGCTCCTCAGGGCGGCGCTGAGGGAGGGCTCTGCATTTTGCGAGGCTTCAGGGCGCCCCTAGTCTTGGCGTGGCCTTGCCTTACTTTCAGAAGCTGGCACACTGCTTCAACCAATCCGGCTCCCTAAAGGAGATTCCGATGGTTCGTTCCGGCTTCATCCGTCTCGCCACAGGATTGGCCTTCCTGTGCGCGTCCTTGGTCTTGCCGGTTCAGGCACAGACCGAGACCGAGGTCGACCTCGCCCTGGTCGTTGCCGTCGACATCTCCTTCTCCATGGATACGGACGAACAGGCTCTGCAACGGGAAGGCTTCGCTCAGGCCTTCCGGTCCCGGCTGGTCCATGACGCGATCCGCGGCGGCATGCTGGGTAAGATCGCCGTCACCTACATGGAATGGGCAGGCTCTCCGGATCAGAAGGTCATCGTTCCCTGGACGATCCTCGACAATTCCGAGAGCCTGATGGCTTTCGCGGACAAGATCGCCTCGACCCCGTTGCGCCGTGCGCAGCGGACCTCGATCTCAAGCGCCATCGACTTCAGCGTGAGACTTCTGGATGAAAGCGGCGTCACCGCCACACGGCAGGTCATCGACGTCTCCGGCGACGGCCCGAACAACCAGGGAAGGCTCGTCGTGGAGGCTCGCGACGCGGCTTTGGCCAAGGGCATCACCATCAACGGGCTGCCGATCATGCTGCGCCAGCCGGGCTATCTCGACATTCCGGATCTCGATGTCTACTACAAGGACTGCGTGATCGGCGGCCAAGGCGCGTTCACGGTTCCGGTCCGCGAACGCGACCAGTTCATCGAGGCCATCAAAACCAAGATCCTGCTTGAAATTGCCAACCTCATGCCCGAGCAGCCCCTGATCAAGCGCATTCAGACCACTCCGCGCACCAACTGCATGGCCGGCGAGATGCAGTGGCGTGACCGCTGGAGCAATTGAGCTGTCCCTCCCATGAAACAACTGAGTTTGGCGCTCGTGGCTCACGACGCCAAGAAGGACGACATGGCCGCGTTCGTGGCCAGGTACGAAGACGACCTGCGCCCCTTCATCCTCTTCGCCACGGGCACCACCGGCGCGCGGGTGATGGAGCGCTGCCCATCGCTGTCCGTCACACGCCTGAAGAGCGGCCCCCTCGGAGGCGACCAGCAGATCGGTGCGATGATCGCGGAGGGACGCATCGACGCCCTGTTCTTTTTCGTCGATCCGCTCTCGCCGCATCCGCACGACGTGGACGTGAAGGCGCTGATGCGCCTTACCTTGGTCTACAACATTCCAATGGCGCTTAATCCGGCCACCGCCGAGCGGCTGATCGAGTCGTTCAGGGATTAAGTCCCGCGCGGCTTGGCCCGCCGCGTCGGCGGCGCGGCGATCGGGTCCTCCGGCCAGGGATGCTTGGGATACTGTCCGCGCATATCGGCCCGCACGGCCGCCCAGGATCCGCGCCAGAAGCCCGGCAGGTCGCGGGTGATCTGGATGGGGCGCTGCGCCGGCGAGAGCAGGTGCAGGATGAGCGGCACGCGCCCGGCCGCGATGGCAGGATGCTTGTCGAGCCCGAACAGCTCCTGCACCCGCACCGCCAAAACCGGCCCCTCCTCCGCTCCGTAATCGACTGGGATTTGGGAGCCGGTCGGCACCTCGATATGGGTGGGCGCCTCCGCATCGAGACGCCGCTGCAGGTTCCAGGGCAGCAGGCCGCGCAAGGCTTCACTCAACAGATCGGGACCGATCTCGCCGAGACTGCTTTTCCCCACCAGATGGGGGGCCAGCCACTCCTCCGCCGTCTGGGCCAGGGCTTCATCCGAGAGATCCGGCCATTCCTCGCCTTCGGCCTGTCGCAGAAACATCACCCGCTCGCGCCACTGCGCCAGCGCCTTCGACCATGGCAGGACATTGAGCCCCAATAGCACGAGGCCGTTGGCGAGGGCGCGGGCAGCCTCCTCGGTGGCCGGCACCCTGAGGGGCCGCTCGTTCAGCACCAAGGCACCGAGGCGCCGAACCCCACGGGCCCGAAGCGCCCGCGCCAGCCGGTCGAAGGCGACCTCATCGCGCTGCTGGATGACGTTGCCAAACAAGGCATCGATCTCTTCGGCCGATATGGCAGCAGCGGCCAGGATGCGCGCCGAGGCAGCGCCGCCAGCGATTTCGGCAATCGCAAGATATGGCTCCTTCGCCAGCCGCTCATGGGCTTCCAGCACGGCGCCGCGTCCGTTGGCCATGAGATACTCGCCCGGCTTGCCGCGGGCTTTTGCGAGACGATCGGGATAGGCCAGCGTCAGCAGCGCGCCGATGGAGCGCGGCTCCGCCTTCGATGTGCCTGAACTGCCCTTCGCCCAGCCCTCTGCCATGCGCCGCATGTCCTCCGCCCGCTTGGAGCGGTCGCGGCGAAAGCGCTCCACACGCTCCGACAGATCCGCCGCATCGCCGCCGAGGCCGCGCTCGACGAGAACGGCGGCCACATCCGCCGCATCGCGCCCCTGCCCGCTTTCTCCGGCAAGAAGGATCATTCTGGCCAGACGCGGCGGCAGGGGCAGGTCCCGCAGGCGCCGGCCGATCTCAGTGATGCGCCCTTCCCCATCGAGTGCGCCGAGTTCTTGAAGAAGCGCCCTTGCCTCCTTCAAGGCCGGAGCGGGAGGCGGATCGAGGAAGGCGAGGGTTGCCGGATCGGCGACGCCCCAGGCGGCGCAATCGAGGAGCAGGGAGCTAAGATCGGCAGAGAGAATTTCGGGCCGCCCGAATGGTTCGAGCGCCCCGGTGGCCGCTTCCTCCCAGAGGCGGTAGCACACGCCCGGCTCCGTTCGGCCCGCGCGGCCCCGGCGCTGGTCGGCGGCGGCGCGGGAGACCCGTACGGTTTCGAGCCGCGTGAGGCCGATATTCGGCTCGTAGACCGGCACGCGGGCGAGGCCGGAATCGATCACCACCCGCACGCCCTCGATGGTGAGCGACGTCTCCGCAATAGAGGTGGCGAGCACCACCTTGCGGCGACCCGCCTTGGCGGGGCTCACCGCCAGATCCTGCTCTCCCCGTTCGAGCGCACCGTAGAGCGGAGCGAGATCGACGGCAGGGTCCGTGATGCGCTCGCGCAGGGTGGTCTCGACCCGACGGATCTCCCCCTGTCCTGGGAGGAAGACCAGAATGGAGCCGCTCTCCGCCCGTAAGGCGCGCATGACGGCGTCCGCCACCTGCTCCTCGATGCGGCGGTTGGGATCACGCCCGAGGTAACGGGTCTCGACCGGATAAGCGCGGCCCTCCGACTCGACAACGGGGGCATCGCTCAGGAGCTTTGAGACCCGCGCGCCGTCCAGGGTCGCGGACATGACCAGCAGGCGAAGATCCTCCCTCAAGCCGCCCTGGGCATCAAGCGCAAGCGCAAGGCCGAGATCCGCATCGAGGGAGCGCTCATGAAACTCGTCGAAGAGAACCGCCGCCACCCCGTCGAGGGCCGGATCATCGAGGATCATGCGGGCAAACACACCCTCGGTCACCACCTCGACCCGCGTCTTGCGGCTGACCTTGGACCCGAGGCGAACCCGAAGGCCCACGGTCTCGCCGACCGCTTCACCCAGCGTCTGCGCCATGCGGGCTGCGGCGGCCCTGGCAGCAAGACGGCGAGGTTCCAGCACGATGAGCTTGCCGCCATTCACCCAGGGCTCATCGAGCAGCACCAGCGGCACCCGCGTGGTCTTGCCGGCGCCTGGAGGCGCGACGAGCACCGCATTGGGCCGCGTGCGCAGGTTTGCCGTCAGACTGTCGAGAACGGCATCAATGGGCAGGGAGGTGTCGAAAGCGCGCATGAAGCCTGATGGCTCAAGCTGCGGGAGAGAGCAAGGGTGCTTGGATCATGCACCTCCCTTGTCATCCCCGGCGGTCCACAAGACCGAGAAGGAAACCCAGCCGTACACGCGGAGCTATGGATCCCCTTCCCTCGCCTGGGATGACATTGGGGAGGTCAAGCCGGAAAGCCATACCGCCGAAGCTCTGCGGCCAGATCCGTGGTCTCGATACAACGAATTGCGTGCATGCCCACAGTGCGTGCGCCCTCCACATTGGCCTTCGAGTCGTCGATGAACACGCAATCGCTGGCCTCAAGCCTATAACGGTCGAGCAGGAGACGGTAGATGGCGGGATCGGGCTTTAGCAGGCGCTCGTCACCGGAGACGATGATGCCGTCGAAGCCGGCGAGGAACGGAAAGCGCTCCTGGGCCAATAAGAATTTTGGGCTGGAAAAATTCGTGATGCAGTAGTTCGGCACGCCTGCCTCCCGCAGGCGCTGCAGCAGGGCCACGTTGTTCTCGAAGATGCCGGAGACGGTCTCGCTCCAGCGCTCGTGAAAAGCGCGGATGTGCGGCTCGTGCCCCGGATGATCCTTGACGAGAAGGGTCACCGCCTCGTCCCAGTCCCTGCCTCGATCCTGCTCGATGTTCCAATCGCTGGTGCAGACGTTTGAGAGAAACCACTCCATCTCCGCCTCGTCCTCGAAGAGCTGGCGATAGAGGTTGCGCGGGTCCCAGCGCAGCAGGACATTGCCGATATCGAACACGACAGTGGTCGGTTTACTCATGGTCAGATGGCTTTCCTTCAATTCTCTTGGCAGGCGTTTAGCGTCCCGAAGCCCCCAGGCCACTCCCAAAATCGGCCGACAGTCTCCCGAACATCGATGATTGGACAATTCCCAGGATGAACCATGGCTGAAGCTTGGCAGCATTATAACCCCGGTCGTTGCATTCCCCTGGCTTCGCCAGCTAAAGCAAAACGGCAGTTTTAGGGCCCGTCGCATTGAGGTTTCGATGATCGAGGATGTATCGTTCCTGCAATACGGGCTTGTCGCCCTTTGCGCTCTGCTCACGGGAACGATCGGCGGGATTGCGGGCTACGGCACGGGCCTTCTCATGCCGCTGGTGCTCGTGCCCATCATCGGCGCAGAACCCGTCGTTCCGATCATCGGCCTGTCGGCCCTGTTCACCAACAGCAGCCGGATCCTCGCCTTCTGGAAGGATCTCGATCCGCGCCGCGCCGTCCTGATCGGGGGCATGGCCCTGCCGACCTGCATGCTTGGAGCCTATGGCTATACGTTCCTGACCGGGCGCGGAGCAGCCCTTGTCATCGGCACATTCCTGATCCTGATGGTTCCCGCGAGGCTTTACCTGAAGCGGCGACAGATGCAGCTCTCAGGCGGCAGCCTGGCGGCTGCAGGCGCCGGTTATGGCTTGCTCGTTGGTGGAACCGCAGGCTCGGGCGTGATCCTGCTGTCGATCCTGATGGCATGCGGCCTGAACGGACGCGCCGTGATTGCAACGGATGCCGCAATCTCGCTGGCTCTCGGCATCGTCAAGTCAGGCGTATTTCAAGCCTTCGGTGCCCTTCCGGCTTCCTCCTGGATCATGGCCTTCATCATCGGGCTTTCGGCGACGCCTGGAGCCTTCATTGCCAAGCGGCTCACCGAGGCTCTGCCGATCCACATGCACAATGCCATTCTCGACGCCGCCATCATCTGCGGCGGCGTCATCCTTGTTGTGCAAGCTCTGAGCTAGCCGCCGATGTTGTAGGCCGCCAGCGCCGCCATGTTGACGATGTCGTTGT
>JALYFY010000521.1 GCA_030777385.1 Pseudomonadota bacterium
GGAGCACCTCAAGCACCCGGCGGCGGATCGGCGTCAGCCGCGCGCCCTTGGCCTTGCAGA
Organism: Pseudomonadota bacterium; assembly: GCA_030777385.1. Taxonomy (GTDB): domain Bacteria; phylum Pseudomonadota; class Alphaproteobacteria; order Rhizobiales; family Beijerinckiaceae; genus Microvirga. The sequence goes on from JALYFY010000521.1 coordinate 61, forward strand.
AGGCTTCGGAGTGAGCAATGGCCTGGTTCGCCGTCTCGGAGCGCCGTGGAGCATGGGGGTGAGCGCCATCATTCGGGAGCCGATGCTGAAGAGACGGGGTATGAACCATCGGGTCACCTTCTGGTTTGAAGGATAAGGATCTCTGGTTGCGCCGATCGGGAGGCTGGCGCAGTTCCACTCTGTTCGTATAGGTTATATCACTACATATTCGAAGAGGAAAGGCAGGTAAAGAGATAAATCGAACACACCATAGGTTGTTCGATGTTCCAGAAATTTGCTCTTAGGGTTGTTGAAATCGCCAGACGCTGGACTTCTTGATATCGGCGTCCTCAAGCGTCCGGGTGACCGGAACCTCATACACGGCTAGATTTTCCAGCCGCTCCTTGGGAAGATAGCTGCGCCCGGGATCGCCGATCAGAACTGTGGCGCCTCTGCGGCTCAAGGCGAACAGCCAGTCGGCAACCCGAACGGCCAGGTCGCGCTCGTAGCAGATGTCCCCGGCAAGCACCGTATCCCAGCCCCGATCCTCCCCGACGATGTCCGCTTGCAGCGGGCTGATGGCGACCCCATTGGCTCCGGCATTGATGCCGATGGCCGCGATGGCAAAGGAGTCGATGTCGCAAGCCGTCACCTCGGCGGCACCGGCTTTCATGGCCGCGATGGCCACAAGGCCCGACCCGGATGCGAAATCCAGCACACGCCGGCCCCGCACGGTCTCCGGGTGGTCGAGGATGTAGCGGGCAAGAGCCTGTCCGCCGGCCCAGGCAAAGGCCCAGAAGGGCGGCGGCAGGCCTATTTGGCCCAGCTCATCCTCGGTCTTCTGCCAAAGCTCCGTCGCCTCGTCCGCTACATGCAGAGAGATCTCCGGCGTATGGGGAACGGGGCGAAGACGGGTCTCGGCATGGATGAAGGCGGCAGGGTCCGTAATCATGAAGCGAGCATGGAGCCGTAAAGCTGTTTGACGTTGTCCATCACGTCCCGTTCCGTGAACCCGTCGAGAACCCGCGCCCGCGCCGCGTCGCCCATGCGGGCCACCAAGTCAGGCTGGGCGGATAGGGTCAGGAGAGCCTCCGCGAGGCTCGCCGTGTTGCCGGAGGGCACGAGCCGTCCCTCCACGCCGTCGCGCACAAGGGTTCGGCAGCCGGGAACGTCCGTGGTGACGATGGCCCGTCCGCACGCCGCTGCTTCCAGGAGGGTGCGCGGCAGGCCCTCGCCGCCGCGGGAGGGGAGGCAGGCCACATGATGATTCTGCCAGACGGCGGCAATATCCTGCGTTACCCCGTGCCAGGTAATTCCGGGCTCCGTGCTCCACGCCTTCAAGGTGTCCTCGGGGATCGCCTTCGGGTTCGAGGGATCGGGTGCGCCGTAGAGGGAGAGCTCGATGGCGCCGCCCTTGGCTCTTGCGGCACGAACGGCTTCCACCGCCACATCGATGCCCTTGGACCACAGCATGCGGGCGACGACCGCAACCTTCAGGGGCGGTTGCGCGGGGAGGGGCTCGGGCCGCAGAATCACGGGGTCGATACCGGCCCCTCCGAGGATGGTGACGCGCGGGCTTGCGGGATCGAGACCGAGCAGCTTGGGATCGTCCGTGTTCTCGAACAGGTAGCGGGTCTTGGGGGTCTCCAATCCACGCACCAGCAGGCGCACCGCCCGTTGGGACAGCCGGGAAACGGTATCCGCTCGCGCGCCCAGAAAGCCTGAGCCCGTCAGCGCATAGACCCGGCGGCTCACACCGGACATGGCGGCCGCAAAGCCGCCGATCAGGATGCTCTTGAGCGCAATGCAATGCACCAGGTCGGCCTTCTCGGCCTTGAGGATGGCGGCCAATTGCCCGGCAGTGTAGCCCGCGGCCATTGGGTTCAGGCTGCGCCGTTCCGCTTCGAGCGGGATGACCTTTGCGCCTGTGGCCTCGATGATGTCCCGATGGGAGCGTACCCGCGTGACCACTGTGACCGCGAGCCCAAGCTCGCGCGCGGCCCTGGCCATGGGGAGGAAATGCGAGGCGAAGAACCAGTCCTCGGTGACGACGAAGACAAGCTTGCGGCCTTGGGCATCGGGAAGGGGAGAGGATAGCAAGGGACAATCCGGTTGAAGCGGGTGCGCCCTTCTAGCCTCAGCCTAGGCCTGAGGGAACTCCCCTTGTCGAGGCTCGTTGCCGTCAACCTTGGAAACAGGAGACATGCATCATGGCGGATTGGCTGCCGACCGTCCTGGCGACCATCGCGGGCATCCTGTCCACCTCGAGCTTCGTGCCCCAGGTCATAAAGGCTTGGCGCGAGCGTGACACGGCGGCAATCTCCAAGCACATGTACATGGTCACCGTCACGGCCTTCGTCCTGTGGTCGATCTATGGTTTCCTGATCGGCAGCTGGCCTATCGTGGTCTTCAACCTGCTCAGCCTTGTCCTGAGCGGCATCATCCTAGGGCTGAAGATCCGCAACGACCGCGAGAAATCCAGCAAGGAGTCCCATGCGTCGGCATCACGCAGGGAACCCGGCATGGCGCGGCCCGGTTGACGTCTTGCGCTTCATTCAAGGCAACACATGCTGCTGGATCCACCGCCGACCACCGAGAACATCGTCGACCCGCGCGATGCCGCCGAGACGGCGGGCCTGCTCTACGTCTCCGACGAGGAGCCCGGCATAAGGCGCAGGAAATCCGGCAAGGGCTTTACCTATACCAAGCCCGACGGCAAGAAGGTGGAGGACAAGGCGACCCTCGACCGCATCAAGTCCCTGGCCATTCCGCCGGCCTATACGGATGTGTGGATCTGCGCCAAGGCCAACGGCCACATCCAGGCCACCGGCCGCGATGCCAAGGGTCGCAAGCAGTACCGCTATCACCCGGCGTTCCGCGAGGTTCGCGAGAGCACCAAGTACGAGCATATGCTCGAATTCGCCAAGGGTCTGCCGGCGATCCGCAAGTCCATCGACGAGCATATGAGCCTGCGCGGACTGCCGCGCGAAAAGGTTCTGGCCACCGTCGTGCACTTGCTCGAGAACACCCTGATCCGCGTAGGCAATTCCGACTATGTCAAGCAGAACAAGAGCTATGGCCTCACCACCCTTCGCGACCCGCATGTGAAGGTGGAAGGAGGTGAACTGCGCTTCCACTTCAAGGGGAAGAGCGGCAAGACCTGGAACCTCCAGGTGAAGGACCGGCGCATCGCCAAGATCGTGAAGGCCTGCCAGGACCTGCCGGGGCAGGACCTGTTCCAGTATCTCGACGAGAACGGCGAGCGGCAGTCGGTCACCTCGGCCGATGTGAATGCCTACCTGAAGGAGATCACCGGGCGCGACATCACCGCGAAGGATTTTCGCACCTGGGCCGGCACGGTGCTGGCCGCCCTGGCGCTTGCCGAGTTCGAGGAGTTCGACAACCAGGCCAAGGCGAAGAAGAACATCCGCGCGGCCATCGAGAAGGTGTCGTCGCGGCTCGGCAACACGCCGAGCATCTGCCGCAAGTGCTATGTGCACCCGGAGGTGTTCTCCTCCTACCTCGATGGAGGGCTGCTCCTGGAGATCAAGGACGAGATCGAGACGGAGCTGCGCGAGGACCTGCCGTCTCTCAAGCCCGAGGAGGCCGCCGTTCTGACGCTGCTGCAGGAGCGCATCTCCCGCGAGGTCAAGCAGGAAGCTGAGGCGAAGCCTGCCAGGAAATCCGCTCGGCGCAGGCGTGCTCCTTCCGGCAAGAGCCAGACTGAGATCCGGGTCTAAGGACGCTCTCACGGTTTCCCCAAGAGCCTCATTCTGAGGAGGATTGCGCCGGCAATCCGTCTCGAAGGGCGAGGCGTTTCCAGAGCTCTCTGGAACCTCCTTCGAGACGCCGCGGCGCAGCTCCTCAGGATGAGGTTGGAGTTAATTCCCTGCCTTCAGGGACATCGAACATTTTCCTGCCTGCTGGCGTTAGGGCTTCGCCAGACCCTTTCAGCGAGGATCGTCCATGCGTGTCCATCATCTCAATTGCGGTTGCATGTGCCCCATCGGCGGCAAGCTTTGGGATGGGGTCAGCCGGGGGATGACCGGGCAGCTGGTGTGCCATTGCCTGCTCGTGGAGACGGATAACAGCGGCCTTGTTCTGGTCGATACCGGCTTCGGCTCCCGGGACGTGGAGGATCCCTATGAGCGGCTGAGCCCGCTCTTCATCCACACCAACCGCATCCAGTTCGATCACCGCTACACGGCCCTGGAACAGGTGAGGCTCCACGGCTTCTCGCCACGCGACGTGCGCCATATCGTGCTCACCCATCTCGATTTCGATCACGCCGGCGGCCTGGAGGACTTCCCCGAGGCGAGGGTGCATGTGCTCCAGGCGGAGGCGGATGTTGCGGAGGACCGGCGCGGCATGATCCAGAGTCGCCGCTACCGGCCCGAGCAATGGGACGAGGTGCGCAACTGGCGCTTCTACAATCCCGGCGGTGAAGGCTGGTTCGGCTTCGATGCGGTGCGCGATCTCGACGGCTTGCCGCCAGAAATCCTGATGATTCCCTTACCCGGTCATACGGCCGGCCATGCAGGCATCGCCATCAGCACGCCGGACGGATGGCTGCTCAATGCGGGCGATGCCTATTTCCATCGCCATGAGATGGATCCCGAGCCCCATTGCACGCCGGGCCTTGCGGCCTATCAGCGCCTGATGGAGATGGACCGGCCGACCCGGCTCCACAACCAGGAGCGCTTACGCGAGCTGGCCAATGACGGGCGCAGCGATGTGAGGATCTTCTGCAGCCATGACCCCGTGGAGCTCGAAGCCTTGTCGCGTCTGAGCACCGGATGGCGTCCGCTTTCCCCTGGATCCGGCTCGCGTGTGCGAGCGCAATAGGACGCTGGCCTCTGGTCCGGGCCTGCCGCCGCCCTAAAAGCAGGCAGGTACGATGATGAGGGGAAAGCGGAAATGGAATTCGATGCCCTGATGCTCTCGCGCATCCAGTTCGCGTTCACGGTTGCCTTCCATATCATCTTTCCCGCTTTCACCATCGGTCTCGCCAGCTGGCTCGCAGCCCTCGAATTCAATTGGCTTCGTACGGGCAATCCGCTCTACCGCAATCTTTTCCGCTTCTGGGTGAAGGTGTTTGCGGTGTCCTTCGGCCTCGGCGTCGTGTCCGGCATCGTCATGAGCTATCAGTTCGGCACGAACTGGTCGCGCTACTCGGAATTCACCGGAAACGTGCTCGGGCCCCTCATCGCCTATGAGGTCTTCACGGCCTTCTTTCTCGAGGCGGCCTTTCTGGGCATCATGCTGTTCGGCTGGGAGCGCGTGGGCGACCGGCTGCATTTCTTCGCCACCTGCATGGTGGCCTTGGGCACGCTGCTCTCCGCCTTCTGGATTCTCTCGGCCAACTCCTGGATGCAGACGCCAGCAGGTTACGCCATCGAGAACGGCAAGGCGATCCCCGTCGACTGGTTCAGCATCGTCTTCAACCCGTCCTTCCCCTTGCGCTATGCGCACATGGTCCTGGGCTGCTATCTGACGACGGCTTTTGCGGTTGCGGGCATGTCGGCCTGGATGCTCCTGCGCCATCCGCACGACGCGCCGGAGGCAAAGCTCGCAGGCTCGCGGCGCTCCATGTCCATGGCCCTGTGGTTTGCAACGATCTTCGTGCCGGTCCAGATCATCATCGGCGATCTGCACGGCCTCGGCGTGCTGAAGTATCAGCCGACCAAGCTTGCCGCGATCGAGGGCAACTGGGACCGCATGGGCAACATGCCGCTGCGCCTCTTCGCGATTCCCGACGAGGTGGCCGAGACGAACCATTACGAGATCGGCATCCCGAAGATCGGAAGCTGGATCCTGACCCATGCCTATGACGGTGTCGTGCCCGGGCTGAAGGATGTGCCCCGGGAGGAGCGGCCGCCGGTCTGGCCCGTCTTCTTCTCCTTCCGCATCATGGTCGCCATCGGGTTTGCCATGCTGGGCATCGGGCTCTGGAGCCTTTACCTGCGCCTGAAGGGCACGCTCTTCACCAACAGGACCTTCCTGACGGCCGCGATGATCATGACGCCGTCGGGCTTCGGCGCCGTGCTGTTCGGATGGTTCACCGCCGAGATCGGCCGCCAGCCCTATGTGGTCTACGGGCTACTGCGCACGAAGGATGCGGTGTCGCCCGTGTCTGCAGGCGCGGTGACCGCATCCCTGCTTACCTTCTTCGTGGTCTATGCCTTCATCTTCGGCTTCGGCTCCTATTACCTCGCCAAGCTCCTGCGGCGCGGTCCCGACCCGGTCGAGGACATCCGCGGCGAGGATTTGGGCAAGAAGCCGAAGCGGCCGTTCTCTGTGCCGGACGAGGGCCTGGAAGGCCGTCCCGGCGACAAACCCTTGCCCGCCAGATAGGAGACGGCACCATGTTCGGTTTCGGAACGGAATATGAAGGCCTTGCCTTCTGGCTGCCGCTGATTTGGGCCGGGCTCATTGCAGTGGCGGTCGCCATGTACGTGATCGTCGACGGCTTCGATCTCGGCGTCGGCATTCTCTTCAAGGCGGCGCGCAACGAGAACTGGCGCGACCGGATGATGTTCTCGGTGGCGCCCATCTGGGACGGCAACGAGACCTGGCTCGTTCTCGGCGGCGGCGGCTTGTTTGCCGTGTTCCACGTGGCTTACGCGGTTCTCATGCCGGCGCTCTATGTGCCGATCATCCTCATGCTGATCGCGCTCATCTTCCGGGGCGTCGCCTTCGAGTTCCGCTTCAAGGCGGATCGCTCGAAATTCCTGTGGGACAACGCTTTCTTCTTCGGTTCGCTCTTCGCCACCTTCTTCCAAGGCATCGTGCTGGGCGCCTTCGTTCAGGGCTTTGCCAACGATGGACGCCAGTTCACCGGAGGCACCTGGGACTTCCTCACGCCCTTCAGCCTGCTCACCGGCGTCGGCCTGATCTGCGGCTACGGGCTTCTCGGCTCGACCTGGTGCGTGATGAAGACCACGGGCGAATTGGAGATCTGGGCGCGGCGAATCGCGGTGCGGTTTCTCGTTGCCACGATCATCGCCATGGGGGCGGTGTCCCTGTGGGTGCCGTTCTTAGGGAGAGAGATCGAGACGCGCTGGTTCACCTGGCCCAACATCGCCTTCCTGGCGCCGATCCCGCTGATCACGGCCTATCTGGCCTATCGGCTCTTCCGCGACCTGGAGGAGGGGCGCCATTACAGGCCGTTCTTCCTGGCCATCGGGATGTTCCTGCTCGGCTATCTGGGCCTCGGCGTCAGCCTCTTCCCCTATAACGTGCCGCCCAACCTCACCGTGTGGGACACGGCCAACACGGTGGATTCCCAGCTCTTCGCCCTGGTCGGCTTCAGCATCGCCATGCCCATGACCTTCGCCTACACGGCCTATGCCTATTATGTCTTCCGCGGCAAGGTGGCTGAGGAAATCTCCGGCGGCGGCTACGGGTACCACTGATGCGGATGGACACGCACCGGCCGCCGGAGCCGCGCTCTAGCGCATCGTGCGAAAAAGTGGATCCGGTTTTTCGCATCGAACGATGCGCTCATCAAGAAGAGGAGCATCGGCCCGATCCCAAAAGTGGGCACCACTTTTGGGGCCGAGGCTCCAGGCGCCTGCTCTGGTTCGTCTCGATCTATGCGGCGAGCCTCGCCGGCTTCGCCGCCCTGGTCTATGGCCTGAGAGGCCTGATTCCCCATTGAGGCTTTGCGGATGCCGGCCCCGATTCGGGCCGGCACCTTTTATGCCGACGCTTACCGGTATGTGCCGATGAAGCCCTTGTCCGTGAGCACCACCCAGCGGGTGCCGCGGCGCTCGATGGCCTCGACGCGTCCGACACCCGGCAGGATGCCGCCCGGCATGACCTCGTAGAGGCGGCGGTTGCGGCTCTCGACCAGGGCCGCCCCGTTATAGACCTCGCGCAGCACCCATCCGTCCACGGGCTCCGCCTTGGCCGGCGGTTCAGCCTTGGCGGGGGGCTCGATCTTGGCCGGCTTGGGGGCGGGGGCCTCTTCGCGAACGGCGGCCTCGGTCACCGGAGGCGCTGCGGGAGCCGCAGTAGGCGCCGGCTTCGTGGCGAGCCCTGCCAGGGTGGTCATGATCTGGCTCTCCATCCGGTCGAGCCTGCCTTCGAGGGAGGTGATCTTTTTGCCGGGCTCCTGGAGCGCGACCGCAAGGCGCTCCACCTTGTCGGCGAGCTTGGCCTGGCCCGAGACCGACGCAGTCGAGGCGGTATGCTCCACGTCCTTGGCTGCCGCCACCGCGCTCTTCAGGGCATCGAGATCCGTGCCGAGCCGTGCGAGGATCTCCTGGCTGCGGGCCGTCTCGACCTCGAGCTTGCGGATGGCGTCCCGGTTGGCCAGGGTTCCCATATAGGACGCAGACCATCCGGCTCCCACGAGGAGCAGGGCAAGGGCTGCCTGGGCTGCGGGCTTGGACGGGAAGGTCGAGCGGCTTGTTGCTGTGCTTGTGCCGGCCGGCGGAGAGGCGGCGGCAGGCTTTGCGCCTTGCTTGGCGCTTTTGATCGCCTCGGCGAGGGCGGCGCTGGCCGTCGGGTCGATCTGGACGGCTTTGGCGGGCGATTCGCGATGATCTTGAGAAGGGTTCTTGGCGTCCATAATCCGACCTCAATTCCAGGTCAGAGACGATTAACCACAAAAGTTTACCAAAGCGTTACGTTTGCGTTAGGTGGTTACGTTGCATTCCTCCCCGAAGGGAGGGCAATGTAACATTGCGCACATACAAACAAATCTTTTTATTGACATAGTTACATGGAATAGGGTTACAAAAGGGTGGCGTAACGGAAAGCGACACCTTTGGGGGCACCTCGATAGCCGTAAGAGTAAGAGAAAACCGGGCGTCCGCGCCTAAAATAATCAAGATTGCTCTTTTGGCTCACAGCCCGACATCGCAGCCATCGCAGGATGGCAAACATTGTGCTAGGGTATAACCTTGCATGATGGGAATGCAAACAGGATGGCGCCGGGTCACTGGTCTGCCTATGGAAAGAAGACATGAAGCAGGCATCGAGAAATCGGGAAGATAGCACAGAGGTCCAAGACGCTCTGAAATCCTGCCTTCCCTCGTTCACCGGGGTTGCCGCGTTTTCGGCAGTGGTCAACATTCTGGCCCTGACGGGCTCGATCTACATGCTCCAGGTCTATGACCGGGTGCTGTCGAGCCAGAGCATTCCCACCCTGATCGGCCTCTCCCTGATCACGCTCGCGGCCTTCGCGCTCTCCGGCGGCCTCGACATGCTGCGCAGCAAGATGCTGGCGCGCATCGGCGCCCGTTTCGACGAGCTGCTGTCGCACCGGGTCTTCGACCTGGTGGCTACGATGCCGCTCAAGGGCGCCAAGCAGGCCGAGAGCATGCAGCCGATCCGGGATCTCGACACGATCCGCGGCTTCCTTTCGAGCTTGGGTCCCACGGCCCTTTTCGACATGCCCTTCCTGCCGATCTTCCTGATCGGCTGCTTCATGATCCATCCGGGCATCGGCGTCATGGCGGTCTGCGGCGGCGTGGTCATCATCATCCTGACGATCTACACGGACGCCAAGAGCAAGGGGCCCTCCTACGAGGTGACCAAGAGCGGCGCAGAGCGGCATGTGATGGCCGAATCCAGCCGCCGCAATGCGGAGACCATCCGCGCCAACGGCATGCTGAGCTTCCTGGCCAAGCGCTATGACGAGGTGCATGTGCGCCACGTCAACGACGGCCTGGCCGCAAGCGAATCCTCGGCCGGCATCAGCGCCTTCGCGAAGGTCTTCCGCATGGTGCTCCAGTCGGCCATCCTGGGTCTTGGCGCCTACTACGTGATCAAGGGCGAGATGTCGGGCGGTCTCATGATCGCCGGCTCGATCCTGATGTCGCGGGCCCTCGCTCCCATCGAGATCGCGGTCGCGCACTGGAAGGGCTTCACCGCCTCCCGCCAGGCCTACCGCCGCCTCGCGCACATCATGTCGGTCGTGCCGGCTCAGGGCCAGCGCATGCCGCTGCCCGCTCCCAAGTCCACCCTGACCGT
>JALYFY010000522.1 GCA_030777385.1 Pseudomonadota bacterium
ATATAGGCCAGCGAAGAGGCCTGGAAGGTCGCCAGTTCATAGACGAGGGTCGGCGCGTCGGCGAAATAGAGCACCCAGGCGCCGCCCGTCCACCAAGCGATCATCAGCCAGATGAAGTGCTTCAGGAGCTTGCGGCTGAACACGTTGAGCGTGAGCTTGTCCTTATCGTGCCGCATCCGCTCGCGCCGGTCGCCCTCAACCCAGCGCTCGACGGCGTAGAACAGGTCGGTCCAGACCGTCTGCGGGCAGAGATAGCCGCACCAGATGCGGCCTGCGACGGCATTCATCAGGAAGAGCGCGAGGGCCGCCAGGACCAGAAGCCCGGTGAGGTAATAGACCTCTTGAGGCCAGATCTCGATGAAGAAGAAGTAGAGCCGGCCGTTCGCAAGGTCGACCAGGATGGCCTGGTCCGGGGCATTGGGCCCACGGTCCCAGCGGATGAACGGGAGGAAGTAATAGATCCCGAGTGTAACTGCCAGAACGATCCATTTGATCGTGCGGAAGCGGCCTTTGACGCCCTGCGGATAGATCTGCTTGCGGGGGACGTAGAGGGGAGCCTCGTCGGCTGAGGCCGAGGCTGCTCCGATAGGGTGGGAAAGGGGGGCGTCAGCCATCGAATCTGTCGCAATCATCTCGATCAGGATGACGATGGGATACGATGGAGACGGGAAGCCCGCCTTGACCTAAATCAACGAGCGGCCGGAGGTTGCCCTCGGCCGCTCGTCGGATCACGGCTTAAGTTGCTCTTAAGGCCGTTGATCTCCCCCCAAGGAGTGTACGTACAGGGTCAGGGCCTTGATGGTCGTGTCGTCGAGGCGGCCGTGCCAGGTGGGCATCACGCCGCCGCGGCCGTTCATGAGACCTTCCACGATAACCGCCTTGTCGGAGCCGAAGAGCCAGATCTTATCCGAGAGGTTCGGAGCGCCGAGTTCCTGGCTGCCCTGACCTTTGTCGCCATGGCAGGCGGCGCAATTGTCCGCATAGACCTTGGCTCCGGCTGCAAGATTGGCGCTCTTGTCCGTGGGCAGGCCCGACAGGGAGCGCACATAATCGGCTGCGTGTGAGATCTCCTCACGCTTGAGCATGCCGTCGCGCCCGAAGGCCGGCATGCTGCCCGAATGGCCCTTGTCGCTGACAGAGCGGGCGCCATGACGGATCGTATGCTCGATCTGGGCGAGCGAGCCGCCCCAGAGCCAATCGTCGTCATTCAGGTTCGGGTAGCCCTTGGCTCCGCCGCCGCCCGCGCCGTGACAGGGAGCGCAATTGTCGCCGAAGGCCGCCTTGCCCTGAGCCCGCGCGAAGGCGAACATTCCAGGGTTGTCCTTGATCTCCTCCAGGGAGCTTCCCGCGAGCTTGGCCGTCATGCCGGAACGCTGCTGCTTGAGCGCATCGAGCTCTGCCACGACCGCTTCCCGCGAGTGCCAGCCGAGAGCGCCCTTGGTGTAGGATGTGACCAGCGGCCAGGCCGGATATGCGATGCAATAGGCGATCCCCCAGGCAATGCTCGCATAGAAGCTCCACAGCCACCACCGCGGCAGGGGATTGTTGAGCTCCTGGATTTCATCCCAGGTATGGCCGGTGGTGGTGACGCCGGTAACGGCATCGACCTGTCCGTGATGCCCTTCGGGGGTTCGATGCCCTTCGTGGGTTTTTTGGGCCATGGGATCAATCCTCCTGGAGAGGCATGCGCGAGGCCGCATCGAAGCGGTTTTTGCGCGAAGGGGCGAGGGCGTAGATCAGCACCGCCAGGAAGACGGCGACGAAGTAGAGCAGCCCCCAGGTTTGGGCGAATTCTGCGAAGAATTTGTATGCGGCCGGCATGATCTTCAGTCCTCAGCGCACGTTGGCTTTGTTGTCGTAGAGCTTGAAGTCCACCTGCGTGCCGAGCATCTGCAGGTAGGCAATCAGGGCGTCCGCTTCCGTGACCTTCTGCGGATTGCCGTCGAAATTGCGCGATTGAGCGTTCGCATAGCGCTTGGCGAGATCCCCAGTGTTCGGATCGTCGGCATTGGCTTGGGTACGGATGTCGCTCTCGGCCTTCTTGAGCATAGCCTCGTCGTATGGCACGCCGAGGGTCGCCTGGACTTTCAGTTCCTGAGCGATGGCCGCGGTGTCGAGCTCAGTCCTTTCGAGCCAGGGGTAGCTAGGCATGATCGATCCGGGAACCACCGCGCGGGGATCGTTCAGGTGATCCTTGTGCCAGTCGTCGGAGTACTTGTTGCCCAGGCGGGCAAGATCCGGTCCGGTGCGCTTGGAGCCCCACTGGAACGGCCGGTCGTACATGCTCTCGGCTGCCAGCGAGTAGTGCCCGTAACGTTCCACCTCGTCGCGGAGCGGGCGAACCATCTGGCTGTGGCAGTTGTAGCAGCCTTCCCGCACGTAGATGTTTCGGCCGGCAAGCTCGAGAGGGGTGTAGGGCCTGATGCCCTCCACCTTCTCTATGGTGCTCTTCAGGTAGAAGAGAGGCACGATCTCCACGAGGCCGCCGATCGATATGACGATCAGCACGCCGAGGATGAGGATGATCGAGTTGGTCTCGAAGATTTTATGGCGGGACCAGAGTGACATGATCGTTTCCTTTACTCCGCGGCGATCAGCGCCGGCTGGGTGGCTTGCGGAACTTCCGCCCCTTCGATTTCCTCGCCTGCTGAAATCGTCTTCCAGACGTTCCAGGCCATGATCAGGGAACCGGCCACGAAGAGGGCGCCGCCGAGCGCGCGGATGACATAGAAGGGGTTCATCGCTTCCACCGTCTCGATGAACGAGTACTCGAGGAAGCCGAGGCTTGTATAAGCGCGCCACATGAGGCCCTGCAGGATGCCCGCAACCCACATCGACGAGATGTACAGGACGATGCCGAGGGTCGAGATCCAAAAGTGCCAGGAGACGGCCTTCATGGAGTAGAGCTCCTTCTTGTTCCACAGCCAGGGAACGAGGCAGTAGATCGCGCCGAAGGAGACGTAGGCCACCCAACCGAGAGCGCCGGCATGAACGTGGCCGATGGTCCAATCGGTATAGTGCGACAGGGAGTTCACGGCCTTTACGGACATGAGCGGGCCCTCGAAGGTCGCCATGCCGTAGAACGCCACCGACACGACCATCAGGCGCAACACGGGATCCGTGCGCAGC
>JALYFY010000523.1 GCA_030777385.1 Pseudomonadota bacterium
GGTCATGCGCGAGCAGCCGACCCTGCTCCTGACCGAGCGTTCCTCGCACCTGCGCCAGCATTCGGGACAGATCGCCTTTCCGGGCGGGCGGGTCGATCCGACGGACGTCTCCATCCTGGCGGCCGCCTGCCGGGAAGCTCAGGAGGAGATCGGTCTGGACAGCCGCTTCATCAGTCCGCTCGGCTATCTGGACGCGTACCTGTCCACCACGAATTATCTGGTGATGCCCGTGGTGGCGCGGGTCTCGCCGTCCTACACCCTCGACCTCAATCCGGATGAGGTGGCGGATACCTTCGAGGTGCCCCTCGGCTTTGTCATGGACCCGACCCGTCATGAGCTCCACTCCCGCGAATGGAAGGGCAGGCTTCGCCGCTACTATGCAATGCCCTATGAGGGGCGCTACATCTGGGGCGTGACGGCGGGCATCATCCGCAATCTTTACGAGAGGCTCTACACCCCATGACGCGGGCGATCATTCAGGGTCTGGCACTGTTCCTCCTGCCTTTCGTCCTCTTTGCCGCGTACCTCGTCATCCGCCGCCGCAACGCCCTGGCATGGTCGTCCTGGAGCGATCAATCCACCTGGCTCACCATTGCGGGCCTGAGCTTCGTCGTCATGTCCCTCATCGCCACTGCCCTCCTGGCGGAGCATGAGACCGGGGCTTACGTGCCGACGCGGGTTGAAAACGGACAGGTCATTCCAGGGCACTTCAAGTGACGGATATGGTCGACCGGCAGGGTCTTGCGAGCCTTCTTGAGCGGCCGCAGCTGCGCCGTCTTCTGGAGGTCTTCAACGGGGGCGGTGAGGAGACGCGCATCGTGGGCGGAGCCGTGCGCAATGCCCTGCTGGGGCGGCCTGTCACGGAAGTGGACTGCGCCACGACCATGCTTCCCGAGGGCACCGTGCGGCGGGCCCGGGAGGCTGGATTCAAGGCTGTCCCCACCGGAATAGAGCATGGCACGATCACGGTGATCGTCGATGGCGAGCCCTTCGAGATCACCACCCTGCGCGAGGACGTGGAGACGGACGGGCGTCATGCGGTGGTGCATTTCGGCCGTGATTTCGTGCGCGACGCCAAGCGGCGCGACTTTACCATCAACGCCCTGTCGCTCGGCCGCGACGGACAGCTCTACGACTACACGGACGGCGTGGCGGATCTGGCGGCCCGGCGCGTCCGCTTCATCGGCGAGGCGCGCATCCGCATCCGCGAGGATTACCTGAGGATCATGCGCTTCTTCCGCTTCCATGCGGAATATGCGCAAGGGGATCCTGACCCCGAAGGGCTTGCCGCCTCAGGGGCCGAACGGCAGGGGCTTGCTATCCTCTCGAAGGAGAGAATCCGGCATGAGCTGATGAAGCTGCTCGTCGCCCGCCGGGCCGAGGACACGATCCGGGTTCTGGCCGATCACGGCTTCCTCACCTGGCTGTTGGGAGGCGCCGCCGAGCTCGGGCGCTTCCGCCGGGTTGCCGCTTATGATGAAAGCGAGCAGGTGCCGGTCTGGCATCTGGCGGCGCTTGCCGTGATGGTGGAGGAGGATGCGGAGCGCCTGCGGGAGGGGCTCAAGCTCTCAAACGACGAGCACAAGAAGCTCTTAGCCTATGCGCGGCTTCTAAGCCTTCTCAAGACATGGGCCCTGCCTTTGAACGCCGCTGCCATCCGCCGCCTTGTGGCCGAGCATGGGCCCGTGCTCCTCGGCATCGTGCTTGTGGCAACCGCCGGGGAGCCTGCTCCAATGGTCCATGAGGATGGCCTTGAGGCCCTTGAGCGCTTCCGGAGCGGTGCCGAGCCGGTGCCGGTCTTTCCCTTGCGCGGAGCAGATCTCCTGGAAGCCGGCATTCCGAAGGGGCCGCAGGTGGGTGATCTCCTCGCCCGCGCCCGTCAGGCATGGCTGGCGGAGGGCTGCCTCACGGACGAGGCCTATGCCAGGGAGCTGCTCAGGCGGGTGCTGGAGCGGGCTTAAGGCCAGCGCACCGTCGGCGGCATGGAGGAGAGGATCGAGGCGATGTTGCCTCCGGTCTTTAGGCCGAAGATCGTGCCC
>JALYFY010000524.1 GCA_030777385.1 Pseudomonadota bacterium
AGTGAGCGTCGCCGGGGTAGCGCCTTCCAGCCTGGCTCTAACCCTCCGGCGGATAGAGGTGCTCGTTCCCGCGGTAATCGGATACTGAATAGCAGCCTTCGCTTGTCTTCTCGATGGCATCCGGCCCTATTGCCGCCTTCCCATGCCCACCGGGAATGTCGAGGATGTAGGTGGGCTGGCAGAGCCCGGAGATCCGCCCGCGCAGGCTTGAGACGAGCACGCGGCCCTCCTCGATGGAGAGGCGGAAATGGCTTGTGCCGGGCGCAAGGTCGGGGTGGTGAAGGTAGTAGGGCTTGATCCGCGTTTCCACGAAGGCCCGCATGAGGGCGGCAAGCGTATCGGGGTCGTCGTTCACGCCCTTGAGCAGGACCGACTGGCTGATCATGACGATGCCCGCATCCACGAGGCGGGCGCAGGCGGCGCGGGCTTGGGATGTGAGCTCGCGCGGATGGTTGGCGTGGAGCGCCACATAGGCGGTCTTGCCGCTCGCCTGAAGGGCTGCGATCAAGTCCCCGTCGATCCGCTCCGGCTCGACCACGGGAACGCGGGTGTGGAAGCGGACGATCTTGACGTGGTCGATGGCAGCAAGCCGCCCCATGATCTCGGCCAGGCGGCGCGGGGACAGCACCAGGGGATCGCCGCCCGTGAGGATGACCTCCCAGATCTCCGGCCGACCGGCGATATAAGCAGAGGCCCGGTCCATAGCCTCAGGCGACAGGGTGCCGAGCCCTTGCGGTCCCACCATCTCGCGCCGGAAGCAGAAACGGCAATAGACCGGGCATACATGGACGGCCTTGAGCAGGACCCGGTCGGGATAGCGGTGGACGATGCCCTCGACCGGGCTGTGAGCAAGGTCACCGATGGGATCGCCGCGCTCCACGGGCGAAATCGTCAGTTCGGCCCCATCCGGCACGAACTGGCGAGCGATTGGGTCGTTCGGGTCGCTCCGGTCGATCAGCGCGGACATTGCGGGGCTGATCGCAATCGCATAGCGCTCCGACACCCGCTCGATCTCGGCGAGGCGCTCGGGCGCCACAAGGCCGTTCTCAACCAGATCTTCCGGCGTGCGGATGGGGCGCTGCGCGTTCAAGGGCGGGTCTCCGGCACAGGGGCCCAGAGAACCTGCTCGATGCGGGACGCGCCGGTTGCCAGCATCACGAGCCGGTCGAATCCGAGCGCGATGCCGCTGGCTTCAGGCATCTGACCCAAGGCTGCCAGGAAATCCTCGTCCACCGGGTAGCTCTCTCCATAAACACGCATCTTCTCATGCATTTCGGCCTCGAAGCGGCGGCGCTGCTCCTGGGCGTCGGTCAGCTCGCCGAAGGCATTGGCAAGTTCCACGCCGCAGGCATAGAGCTCGAACCGTTCCGCCACGCGCGGATCGCGAGAGGTAGGACGGGCGAGGGCTGCTTCCGCCACTGGGTATTCGTCCAGGATCGTGGCGCGTCCAAGGCCGAGGCGGGGCTCCACCCGCTCCACGATGACGCGGCTGAACAGGTCCGACCAGGTGTCGTCCCTGGCAACGCGCAAACCTGCTTGGCGAAGGCCGGCGGCAAGACCGTCGCGGTCCGTCGCGCCGTTGCGGTCGATGGATGCGAGAAGATCGATCCCGGCAAAACGCCCAAAGGCCTCGGCCACGCTCAGGCGCTCCGGCTCCTGGAACGGGTCCGTCTCGCGGCCCCGGAAGGTGAGGGTGCGGGCGCCCGCCGTCTCGGCCGCCAGGGCGAGGATCTCGCCGCAATCGCGCATCAGCCTCTCATAGCTCTCACCGGCCCGGTACCATTCGAGCATGGTGAATTCCGGGTGGTGCAGGGGGCCTCGCTCCCGGTTGCGATAAACATGGGCGAAGCACGATAGCCGAGGCTCACCCGCCGCAAGCAGCTTCTTGCAGGCAAATTCCGGAGAGGTGTGGAGGTAAAGCGGCGTCCGGGATCCATCGTGGCCGATAGCCTCCGTGGCGAAGGCATGAAGATGCGCCTCGTTGCCGGGCGAGACCTGGAGGGTGGCGGTGTCGACCTCCACGAAGTCCCTGGCGGCAAAGAAGCCCCGCAAGGCAGCCTGGATCCTGTTCCGGCCCATCAGGAAGGGGCGGCGGTCGGCATGCACATGCGGCGACCACCAGGGAGAGGGCGAGGACACGGGGTTTTCCATTCCAAAGGGCTCGTTAAGGTCGGACTGGCAGTTTTTGCGAAGATAGGCTACTTGCGGCTCACAAAACCGTTTTCGGTGCCACTGGGGGCAGGACAACCCGACCCTCACGACGCGCCCTTATCTGTCACAAGGAAAGCTTCCCGTGAAGGTCATCGCCTCTACGCTCCGCAAAGGCAACGTCGTCGACATCGACGGCAGGCTCTATGTCGTGCTCACCGCCCAGAACATTCACCCCGGCAAGGGCACGCCCGTCACCCAGCTCGACATGCGCCGCATCTCCGACGGGGTGAAGGTCTCCGAGCGCTACCGCACCACCGAGCAGGTGGAGCGCGCCTTCGTGGAAGACCGGGAGCACACCTTCCTCTACCAGGACGGCGACGTCTTCCACTTCATGAACCCCGAAAACTTCGACCAAGTCGTCGTTCCGGAAGACATCATCGGCGACCTGAAGCCCTACCTTCAGGAAAACATGGCCGTGATGCTCTCGACCCATAACGGCGTGCCAATCGCCATCGAGCTGCCCGCCCGCGTAACCCTCGAGATCACCGAGACCGAGCCGGTCGTGAAGGGCCAGACGGCCTCCTCGTCCTACAAGCCCGCCATGCTGTCGAACGGCGTGCGCACCTTGGTGCCGCCGCACATCCAGGCCGGCACCCGCGTCGTCATCATGACGGAAGACGGCTCCTACGTGGAGCGCGCGAAGGACTAACGGTCCTCACACAGCACCACAGAGCCCTCATCCTACGCTCGACGCATGGAACTCACCCCCCTTGTGGGGAGGAGTTGGAGGTGGGTGTGCCGGCGTAACGCTGGTCCAGTTCAGCGCTCACACCCCCACCCTTGACCCTCCCCACAAGGGGAGGGAAAAGTGCGCTTGCCAGATCCGGCTTCGCTTGTGGAGCAGCAACACACCTTGAAGGGCAGGCGGTTTCGGTGGAGGCTCACCGGGCTTCCTGCCTTTTTCAGTTTCGGA
>JALYFY010000525.1 GCA_030777385.1 Pseudomonadota bacterium
GGGTGGGACCGGCAGCGTGCGCTTTGATCTCGATCTTGGGATCCTGCAGGAGCTCCAGCGTGGCAGTTACGTCTTCATGGACGCAAGCTATCGAAAGATCGGCTGGGACGAACAGGGCAGCCCGCCGCCCTTTCGCCCTGCCCTGACCGTCCTAACTCGTGTGATCAGCCAGCCGGCGTCGGACCGGGTCGTTGTTGATGCAGGCTGGAAAGCTGCCAGCTGCGATGCTGGGCCGCCGGAGGTCTTTGGGCGGGATGACCTCGTGTTCGACTTTGCCGGCGACGAACACGGCACGCTGGTTCGGGTGGATGGCGGCCCGGTTGATTTGCGCCTTGGCGAGGTCATACGTCTGCTGCCGAGCCATTGCGACACGACGGTGAACCTGTACGGCGTCTACACGGTCCACCGCGGAGACAGAGTGGAAGCGGTGTGGCCGGTCACCGCACAGGGCTGCAGTCGCTAGGATGGAACTTGGATAGACCGCTCAGGCCGCGGCTCGCTGAGTGAGGGCGACATCGAAGCCGAGTTGATGGAGTTTCTTGGTGAGGCGAGCGGCAAGGCGGTCTTTGTGGGCTCGCTCGAAATGGTCTGCTCCGAGGTCTTGGTAGGGGAGACTTCGGTCGAGCATGACGTGGAGGGCGGTGAGCATGGATGCGGCCACCGCGACGATGGCCTTCTTGGGGCCGCGGCGGGCTCTGAGCCTGAGGAACAGCGCCTGCGGATAGCTGGCCTTGACCCGCACGGCCGCCCAGGCGGCTTGGACGAGCAGGGTCTTGAGCCAGGGGGCACCGTGACGAAGGCTGGTCGAGCGGCGCTTGCCCGCACTCTCGTTATTCTTGGGGCACAGCCGGCCCAGGAGACCAGATGGGCCGGGGTCGGAAAGCGGCGCATGTCAAAGCCGATCTCGGAGAGGATGACGCTGGCCGACACGCTGCTGACACCGGGCATCTGACTCAGCCGTGTGAGGGTGTCGCGAAAGGGCTCGAGCCTGTCTGCGACCTCCTGGTCGATCTGGGCGATCGCGCGGTCGATCGCGTCCGCCTGGGACAGGTGCAGGCGCAACAGGAGTTGCTGGTGCGGGGCGAAGCGGCCCCGCAGGGCCTCGACGAGTTGCGCCCGGGAAGCACGCACCCTCGGGCCGATCAGGGCGGCGAGCGCTTGGGCATCGCTCTCGCCGCGGGCCAAGGCATCGAGGACGGTCCGCCCGCTCGGGCCCATGATGTCGGAGAGAACCGAGCCGAGCTTGAGGTTGGCGGCTTGCAGGAGCCTGTCGATGCGCTGGACGTGGCTGGCCCTCTCGCGGGTGAGTTGCTTGCGGGTGCGGGTGAGGTCGCGCAAGGCCTGCACGGCCATGGGCGGCACGAAGCTGGGCCGGATCAGCCCGTGGGCGAGGAGGTCGGCCAGCCAGGTCGCGTCGTTCACGTCGGTCTTGCGCCCCGGCACGGCCTTAACATGGTGGGGGTTGGCCAGCACGAGCGCGAAGTCTCCCTCGCACAGCACAGCCCAGACCGGCTTCCACAGTAGACCCCGGTGGCTTCCATCGCGACATGGGTGACACCATGGCTGGCCAGCCAGGCCGACAGGCGCTCCAGGTCCGATGTGGTGGTGGCGAACGTCTCGACGGGACGGACGACGCGCCTGCCCTCAGCCAAGCGCACGCAAGCCACGACGCTGTCCTTGTGGATGTCGAGGCCAGCACAGCGCGGATGCAAGACTTCCATGACCCTCTCCCTTCGCGTGCGGCACCGGCGGGGAGCCTCGTGGGATCGAACTCTAGGATGCGTGGTCCGCCCTTTGCGGGCTGGCACAGTCAGGGGTGCGCGTCAGGGCTAACGCATGAAGCCTATCTATGCCTATAGTAGATTCGCGATCTGCTCTGGAGAGCCCACCTTTTGCTGACTTCTGCAGGGTTTCGGCACCTGTGACCTCCCCGAACGTGCCCAGCCATAGGATCGCAGACCTTCATGCGTTAGCCCTGGTCCCCGACCCGACCACGGCTTGGGCGGCAGCGGTGCGCTCCCCTGCGCCCAAACGGAGGTGTTCGACAGGATACCAGCCATGGAACTGAACCCGAGCGCGGTGACGCCGGTGCGCAGCTGCGTATCGCTGCCATAGCCAGCATCCATGAGGATCACCCCGCATGAGGATCACCCCGCGCGGCAGGCCGGCCTCGGCAGCCCCACGGATCTGATCGAGCGCGATCTCCGGCTTGGTCTGGAAGGTAATGTCCTCAGGAACACCTGCGCTCTCGCGCCGTGCTGGATCATCAACCCACTCCTGCGGCAGGTAGAGGCGAAAGGCGACAGGCAGACTGGCCGTGCGATTGGCCAGCGAGAGCGTCACGG
>JALYFY010000526.1 GCA_030777385.1 Pseudomonadota bacterium
AGAATGTCCACGCCGCGCAGCATCTTGTCGCGAGCGTCCAGGGCGAATTTGACTTCCTTAGCAGCCATTGTTCGTCACTCCTTCGAGACGTAACGATATGTGACTCTGACGATCCGGCCTTACGCGGCCTTCTTCTGGACGGCGCCCTGCTCCAGGACACCCATGATGTCGCTCTCCTTCATGATCAGGAGATCCTCGCCATCGATCTTCACTTCCGTGCCGGACCACTTGCCGAACAGCACCGTGTCGCCAGCCTGGACATCGAGAGGAACGATCTGGCCAGCCTCGTTGCGGGCGCCAGGACCGACGGCGATCACCTCGCCCTGCTGGGGCTTCTCCTTGGCGGTGTCCGGGATGATGATCCCGCCTGCCGTCTTCTGTTCGGCATCGATGCGCTTGACCACGATCCGGTCATGCAAAGGACGGAACTTCATGAAGCTTCCTCCAATGATTTCAGTAGGTTAAACCTTTACGCGGAGCCGTCTTGGCCTCCACGGGCGATGATTTGGTTTGACAAGCTTCACCGTTCAAGAGGGGTGCTGAAAATTTTTGGCAGTCGCGGGAACCGAGTGCCAGCTTTGCTTTTCGTCGATATGATAGGGCGCTGTCCTGGACGGCGCGAAGCGAAGATCCGGGATCGTGGGGAGAACTGGGCGCGGCCGCTTCAACGCTGTCATTGCCGTGTTGGCGGAGGCCGTCTCCGGTGACAACACCAGAATGGACAAAGGTCGTGGTTATGGATCCCGGCCTGCGCCAGGATGACAGCCGGGAGAAGCCCAGGCCTTCAATAATGCGGCGGCGGGGGCTCAGGCGCGGCGGGGCCGCCCGCATTGTCCTCAACATCCTGGACACGATCCAGCACCTCGGCGAATTGGCGCCTGAGACTCTCGATCTGCTTCCATTGGGCGATGACGGTCTGGTTCAGGTCCTCAATCACCTGATCTTGGTAGGCGATGCGAACCTCCAGGGCCTCGATCCGGGCATCGACGGGATTGGGATCAGTCATCGCCTTGCTCCCCTGCCTCAACGGGGCGCTCGACGAGCCCGTGCCCGAGCGCAACTCGCTCGTCGAAGACGAAGCATTCGCCCCTCCAGCGGCTCTCTTCCTTCGGCATGTCTTCCAGATATTTCAGGATGCCGCCTTTAAGGTGAAAGACCTCCTCGAACCCTTGGGCAAGCATGTAGGAGCTTGCCTTCTCGCAACGGATGCCTCCGGTGCAGAACATGGCGACCTTCTTGTGCTGCCCCGGGTCGAGCTCGTTCTTCACGAAGTCCTTGAACTCGCTGAAGCGCTTGATCCGCGGATCGACGGCGCCGTCGAAGGTGCCCATCTCGACCTCGAAATCGTTGCGCGTGTCGAGGAGCACGATGCCGGGCTCCTCCAGCAGCCGGTTCCATTCTGCAGGGGACACATAGGTGCCGACCCGGCGCAGGGGATCGGTCTGAGGATCGCCTAGCGTCACGATTTCCTTCTTGAGCCGCACCTTCATGCGCCGGAACGGCATCTCGGATGCGCTAGAGAATTTCAGCTCCAGGTTATCGAGACGCCCGCCGAACAATGCGCCCTCCCGCAACTCGGCCATGAGAGTGTCGATTGCCTCGCCGAGCCCCGCCACGGTTCCGTTGATGCCCTCATGGGCAAGGAGCAGCGAGCCCTTGATCCCGAGATCGGAGCAGAGCTTGTGCAGCGGGTCCTTGAGCTCCCGGAAATCCGGCAGCGCGACGAACTGGTAAAGAGCGGCAACTTTGTAGGTCATGGCCGCTGTTTATCAGCAGGCGTGCCGGCGCGAAACCCGAATGCTCGGATCTTGGTGTCGCCCCAAGCGCCATGGATCCCCTTCCCTCGCCTTCGGCTCGCCGGGGATGGCAGTGTGGAGTGAACCTCAATGTCATTCCCGGCCGGAGCGCCAGCGGAGAGGAAGGGAATCCACTGAGCGGGAGGGCGATAATCCTTGGAACTAAAGCTTCGGCCAGGGCCGCTTGACCAGGCACAGGCTCTCCCAGGCCCGGGAGAGCCGCAGCACGCCCACATCGTCGAAGCGGCGGCCGATGATCTGGAGGCCGATGGGCAGGCCTGCCTTCGTGAAGCCGGCATTCACCGAGGAGGCCGGCTGGTCCGACATGTTGAAGGCAACCGTGTAGCCGATATGCTCGAACGGCTCCTCGGGATCGTGGATCGGAGACGCAAGCTCAGCCTGATAGGCCACGCAGGGAGCAACGGGGGAGATCACGAAATCGAAGCGGTGGGTTGCGGCAACGGCTGCATGGCGCATGACCATCATCTGGTTCATGCCCTCATAAACCTGCGCGCCGGTCAGCGACTTGCCGCCTTCAGCCCATTGCAGGATGTAAGGCAGGACCCGAGAGCGCTCCTCGTTGCTCAGGGCGCCGATATCCATCCAGGCGCGCTGGCGCCAGAAATTGTCGAGCCCATCCAGCATCTCGCGGGTGATGAAGGGCGGCATCTCCTCGATGATCGCACCGGCATCGGCAAAGGCCTTGGCTGCAGTCTCGACGGTGGCGCGGATCTCAGGATCAAGCGGCATGCCAACGCCAGCCTCCATCATCACGCCGATCTTCAGGCCCTTGACGTCGAAGTCCAGTTCGAGCCATGGCAGATCCTGATAAGGCAGGCTCATGGGATCGCGCGCATCCGGGCGCGTAAGGCTTCTCATCATCAAGGCGGCATCGCGCACGGTGCGCGTCATCGGCCCCGCCACACGCCCGTAATAGGTGGGATCGATGGGGATGCGGCCGAAGCTCGGTTTCAGGCCGAACAC
This sequence comes from Pseudomonadota bacterium, assembly GCA_030777385.1. GTDB lineage: Bacteria > Pseudomonadota > Alphaproteobacteria > Rhizobiales > Beijerinckiaceae > Microvirga. The sequence continues at coordinate 2,781 of JALYFY010000526.1, forward strand.
GCCGCACCAGGCAGCCGGAAGCCTGATCGACCCCCCGATATCGGTGCCGATGTGGAACGGACCATAGCCAGCCGCCGCAGCAGCGCCGGCGCCCGCCGAACTGCCGCCGGGGTTCTTCGACAGGTCCCAAGGGTTGCGAGCGAGCGGATGGAAGCTCGATAATCCGGAGGAGAGCATGCCGTAATCGGGCATGGTGGTCTTGGCCAGGATGACCACGCCGTCCTCGCGCAGGCGTGCGGCGGACGGCGCATCCTCCTGGGCGGGTATGAGCGGGCGCGCTGCCGTGCCGAGGGGCACCGGCGTTCCCTTGGTGGCAATGTTCTCCTTGATCGTTGCAGGGATCCCATCGAGCGCCCTTGCCTCTCCGCTCATCCAGCGCTGCTCGGAGAGTTTTGCATCCCTCAAGGCCGCATCCGGATCGAAGGCATAGAGGGCTTGGAGTTGCGGCTCGTAAGCTTCGATCCGCGCAATCACGGCTTTCGTCACCTCGACAGGCGAGAGCTGCCTGCGGGCGTAAGCGTCGAGAAGCTCAGGGCCGGACCAATCGGCCATATCGGCCGGTTGCTCCGAACTTGCCCCGTACGAAGAGGATTGCGCGCTCAACTCATATTCTCCGCAGGTGTGGATTCGGCTGGCCCCATGCTGATGCTTTCCGCTTAGGGGGTAAACCGCTTTCGGTGAGGTTGAGGCGCATGGCCGCGATGATGCAGACGCAGGACATCGAGCTATCACCTCGGAAGAGAAGAGCTGCCAACCTTTTGGATACTCACCATCAGATTGATGGCACAAAGCGAGGCCGTTACAGTTTTCTCTTAAGGCTTGTTGGATTAGCCGCTTCGATGGGGAAACTTTCTTCCATGAGGCAAAAGTCTGGGAGCCGAAGAAGCCCTTTGTGGGTAAAATGCCTGTTCACAGGACAAAAGGAGTGAAGATTCCCTCATAAGTTGTGTTATTATAATCCTGTTGACATGCACCGTTTCCGCTCATGGAAGCCTGCATAACGCGGTGATCCCTTACCATGAGGAATGGTTCGAAGGCTGCCACTCACCGAAACAACCGGCTCCTAGCCGCTCTGGAGCCAGACGACTTCCTATGGCTTGAACCCCATCTCGAAATTGTCGAACTGCCTCGCGGCAAGGTGCTCTACGAGACGGGGGAGGCCATCCGGTATACTTACTTCCCTCATGACGCCATCGTGTCGCTCGTGACTGTGCTTCAGGATGGCGGCTCCGTTGAGATGGCAATCTTCGGCCGTGAGGCGGCGCTTGGCTTCGTAAGTGCCCTGGTGACGCGCCAATCCTTCGGCCGTTACATCACTCAGATTCCCGGCACCGCGTCGCGGGTAGCCCTGGAGCGGATCAATGAGGCCATCGTCGAGCGGCCCAAAATGCGTCACATCCTGTTTCGCTTCACGGAAGCGTTCCTGGCGCAGACGCTTCAAACCGTTGCCTGCAATGCGGTCCATAGCGTGGAAGCGCGTTTCTGCCGGCTGGTCCTGAGCACCCGTGATCGCACCGACAAGGATGAGTTGCCCCTCACGCATGAGGCTCTGGCCGAGATGCTGGGAGTTCAGCGCTCAACTGTCAGCAGCGTCGCGAGCTCGCTTCAGAAGTCAGGTCTTATTAGCCAGGGACGAGGGACGATCAAGATTACGGATCAGGCTGGCATCGAAGAGACAGCTTGCGAATGTTATCGCGCGATCTGCAAGAGCTTCGAGAAGCTTATTCCAGGAACTTACAAACAGGCCTGACGCTCAGGCCCGGTGCCGGATTGCGCAAAAGAGGTATCCCGAAAACATTCTTTTTATTCTGTCGGGTTCCCAACAGACGGGGTAACCCTACATTAGTATCGTTAAGCCTTGTTACCGTAAAGTTTACACGAGGCAAATGATGAATGATATTAAATTTCATCACAAAAGTTCTGAAAACGCGGCACCTTTTACGCGACTTTACTCTCCTGACATCCAACCACTCCTGCAAGCCCTGTTGTCAGCCTTGGCAGACATCGATTTCGACTATGAAATCGAGCGCGACAGGCTGAGCAACACTTCACCGGACAACGACTTGAAGACCAAAGCTCTGGAAAAGCTGAAGGCTCGGCATCGAGAGAGGCGTGAGCCTTATATTCAGCAGCTTGCCGTTTTGCAGCAGTGCATGACGGAACTTAGAGCTCAATAAAGCTTCTTCTCATTCGGCACGACTTCAAACGCCAAGCGACCGAATCAGAACAACAAGGACTCCTGGGGCTAAAGCACTCGATGAATCAGGTCACACGGGTGCGTTCACAAGACCTGAGCATACTCAAAACTGCTCATGAGGGATTGTAGCCAATGACTGAGGAAGAGATTGAGATCGTTGCGGAAGAACTAGCCAAGATTGGTGGCGTTGCTTGGTATCCGGGACGGGAGAAAGGAACCTTGATGCGGGTCGTGTGCGATCGCTATCGCGATCGCGCCAGGGTGGCCATCGAGGCCCTTGACCGCTATCGTGCAAGTCAGCAGGCCTCTGCTGCTCTCTCCCAGGACAATCGGCAGGTTGCCATGTTGCCTCAGAGGGAGACGCCTTCTCACTCCGATGCGCACGACAATATCAGGCCTGGCGCGACCGTGATTTACCGCCCTCCAGGCGACCGTCGGGCGTACTCCTGTCGGGTCGTCGAGATCGAGGGAAACCGCGCCTACCTTGCGCCTATCCTGAGGGCTTGCACCGATTGGGTTTCCATCGAACACCTTGTGCCCTCACCACAGGAAGCCAGCCAAGCAGCGGCGCACGACTGAGTAAGGTTCCCAAGGCCTACTATCGGCTTGGCCAATGTCAACAGCGAGAGGGCGGCCCGCTCCGGAGCCGCCCCTGCCCTTACACTTCAAAGCACTGCTTACTGGGTCAGCTTGCTGTACTTGCCGTCCTTCCAGACATTGATGTTGTATTTGGGGTCCTTGATGTCCCCCTTTTCGTCGAAGGTCACCGGGCCGAGCACGGTGTCGACGCTCGTGCTGCGCAACGTCTTGGCCACAGCTTTCGGATCTGCACTGCCGGCTTTGGCGATCCCGCCGGCAAGCGCCTGGATGGTGGCGTAGGAGAACAGCGTAAAACCTTCGGGCACGAAGTTGATCTGCTGGAATTGCGCCAGCGCCTCTTTGGCCGCCTCGCTGTCTCGTCCGTCCGGCGGGAAGGTGAACAGGGTTCCGTCTGCGGCAGGACCAGCAACGGAGCCGAACTCCGGGGTGGCGATGCTGTCGCCCATCATCAGCTGGAACCTGTAGTTCTGGTCCGCTGCCTGACGCATGATAAGCCCGGCTTCCGTGTGATATCCCCCGAAGTAAAGGAACTCCACGCCCTGGGTCTTGAGGCGGTTGACCACCGCCGTGTAGTCCTTCTCTCCGGCATTGATGCCTTCATAGAACACCTCCCTGACGCCGGATCCGTTCAAGGAGGCTTTCACCACATCCGCAAGGCCTTTGCCGTAGGCGCTCTTGTCGTGAAGAATCGCGATCTTCTTGGATCCGTAATTCTGCTTGATCCACGGCCCGATGAATTTGCCCTGCGCGTCGTCACGGCCATAAAGGCGCATGATCGTTGTCCAGCCCTGCTCCGCGGCCTTGTCGGTCATTGCCGGGTTGCTGGAGGCCGGGCTCATCATGAGCACGTCAGCCTCTGCATAAACTTCGGATGCAGGAATAGAAGAGCCCGAGCAGGCATGGCCATCCACGAACTTGATGCCTTGGGAGACGATGCGGTTGGCGATAGCAACGGCCTGCTTGGGATCGCATGCATCGTCAAAGAGAACGACCTTGATGGTCTTGCCATTCACGCCGCCGCTCTTGTTGATGGCCTGCGCGGCTAATTCCGCACCGTTCTTGATCTGCTCGCCGACGCTGGCAACCGCTCCGGTCATAGGGCCCGCAACAGCAATGGTGATGTCCTGAGCTCTTGCAATTCCTGTGCCGGCCAGCAGGGCCAGGATGGACAGGTGATAGGTGTATCCTCTCTTCATGGTGCAATTTCCTCTCTTTATGCGCTGCCGGTCGATCCTGCCGTCAGGCGGTCGATCTGGAAGCGGCTGATGTCGTTGGCCGGCGTTTTTCCCGTGGCCAGGTCTGCCAGAACCTCGCCCAGAACACTTGCGAATTTGAAGCCGTGTCCGGAGCACGGGGAAGCCAGGATAACCCGAGGATCGACAGGAGACCGGTCGACGATGAAGTCCTCATCGGGCGTGCGGGTATAGAGGCAGGTGCGCATCTTCTGCAGGGGCCCGTTTGCATCCGGCATCGCAAGAGCGAGCATCCGCCGGATCTGCGCTTCATCGGCAGGGCCGCCATCCTGCGCCAGCTCGCCGGCGCTTGCCAAGGATACCCCTTTGCGGTGGGAGGCTGCCTTGACCCCCGTGCCGGCAAAGTCCGGAAAGCCGTAGCAGGCGTCATCCTCGGATTCGAGGAGGAAAACCGGGCAACGCTCAGGCGTGAAAAGAGCCGGCTCAAGAGGTGAGAACCAGCCTAGAACTTGCCGGGTCAAATGCAGGTGGGGCTTTAGATCGGGCGCAAAATCACCGATCCACGCACCCGCGGACAGGATGACCGATCCTGCTTCGAGCACCCCTGTTTCAGTGCGCACCCGAACGCCTGCACTAAAAGGTTCGATGGCAAGAACGCGCGTCTTCGTCCGCACCTCGGCGCCGTGCTTCTGCGCCTGCTCGACGAACTGCCGGATGGCAAGTTCCGGCCGCAGAAGGCCACCTTCCGGCTGGAACAGGCCTGTCCAGTCGGACGGCACCTTGAAGCCGGGAAAGCGACCGGCGATCTCGGCAGCGCTCAGCACCTCGTGATCGAGGCTGTGCAACCTGGATGCCTCGAGAGAGCCGTTCACGATCGAGGAGCCCGGATATCCGGCTTCAAGGACACCGGTTACCGTCAGGATCGTCTGCCCGCACAGGCTCTCGAGCTCGCGCCATTTCTCAAGGGCACGGCGGACCAGCGGCACATAGGAAGGATGCTCGAAATAGGACAGCCGGATGATCCTGCTCTCCCCATGGGACGAACCCCTGTCGTGGCCCGGCTCGAACTGCTCAATGCCGATGACGCGCTGCCCTTGGCAGGCCAGATTGAAGAGTGCGGCGCTGCCCATGGCGCCAAGCCCTATCACCGCCACATCGAAGACTGCCATTGGATTTCAAGCCTCCAAATCCTCCCGGAAAGCCACAAGGACTGACCAGCCTCATCCCGCAATGGAGCATAGGACGACAGAATGGCTGCAGCACAAGCGAATTTTCTGCCCAGGTCTAGTGCCCCGGACAAAAGACCCCGCAGCTGCCCGCGGGGTCGAGGTAAGCGTGTTTAAGTCAGTGGACCTCAGATGAAGTCGAAGTCCTTATAGCTCAAGGACGCCTTGTTGCTGAACTTGGCGATCTCGACGTCGCCGCCTCTGCCTGAACCGTCCTTGTCATACGATAGGACGCCCGTCTTCTTGTTGTAGACGAGATAGTCGTTCTTATCCTTGGCATGGCTGCCGATGGTGAAGAAGGACTTGCTGAGCTTGAGAGGCTTGTCCGGTGTACCTTTCTTGATCGCGCTGTAGAACGCCTTGTTTGATTTGAACAACGCATTATCCAAGACGATCTTGTCCTGACCCGGTTTGAAGTCCTTGATGGTGTCCATGTTGGACTTGCTCATCTTGGTATCGAACACGAAACGATCCTTTCCGGTGCCGCCAGTCAGAATGTCGCTTCCACCCTTGCCGTATATCTTGTCGTTGCCGCCGCCGCCATTCAGGGCGTTCTTGCCCAGGGTACCCAGCAGCACGTTGTCGAAGGCGTTACCGTTCAGAACGGCGACTTCTCCCACTGCATAAACCTGGTCGATGCCGGAGTTCGCAGCCAGCGTGAAGCTCGTGGTGGCATACACAACATCAGCTCCACCGGTATCGACGACCCGGTCGGCCGCGCTATCGACGTAATAAACATCGTTTCCGCCGCCGCCCATCATGATGCTGCCGCCCCCATCACTCCGGAGGACATTGCTGCCCTCATTGCCGATCAGGGTCGTGGTATATTGATTTCCCGTCAGGCTGATCGGGTCATAGCCCGCAGCGGCTTGCAGTATCTCAACGGCACTGAATCCAATGTCGTAGCTCACGCTCGCGATGACGGTGTCAGTGCCTGCATAGTAGGACTGCTCGCGGGCTTCGTCTTTGGCAGCGTCGATATAGTAGAGATCGCTGCCTGCACCGCCCTGCATGTGATCCACGCCGCTGCCCGCATCCAGGGTGTCATCCCCGTCGCCAGCGTAGATCGAATCGTTTCCAAGGCCACCGGAGATATGATTGGCGCCAGCATCTCCACTCAGGGAGTCATTGTAGTCGGAGCCCCTGACGTTCTCGAAATTCTTCCAGGTATCGCTCTGAGAGTCGTTGACACCGCCGCCGCCGGCTCCAAGGCTGACGGAAACGCCTTTGGTGGAGAGTTCGTAGGACACCGTATCGATGCCGGCCCCGCCATCCATGATTTCTTGACCCGATCCGCCAATGATGGTGTCGTTGCCGGCACCAGCCTGAAGGTCGTGCTTCTCGCCATTGCCGATGATCAGATCGTTGTAAGCGGTGCCGATGATGCCTTCGATGGAGATATACTGATCGTTCCTGGCGTCGCCTGTGCTGAGCCCAGTGTTGCGCAAGTTCAGCGTGAGGCCGATCAGGGATTCCTCATACGAGGCGTAGTCCCAGTAGGAAATTCCGGAGCCGCCGTCGAGGATGTCTTCGCCCTGCCCGCCGACAAGGGTATCGTCATTGTTGTCGCCGCCCGTGATGCTGTCATTGCCGGCGCCGCCATGCAGGAAATCCTTGCCGTCTCCTCCGTTGATAGTGTCGTTGCCTCCATGGCCGTAGATGACGTCGGCATAGTCAACGGAGGCGTCGTTCTGTCCGTTTATCGTTTCACTGTCATCGTCGCCATGGATCACATTCGGCGCGAGTGCCAAGGCCATGAGATCCGCCGGATTATTGAGGTACTTATCTTGTGCAGACAAAGCGATGTCCTCTTCGAAAGCTGCATTATTTTGGGATGAGTTGCTCAGGCCTAAGCGAGGCCGTTTATGCATTTGCAAAGAGGCCATGCAAGATTGCAAATATGCATGGGTAGTCCGACGCAAATGAAGCGCCAGCAGATTTTCCTAATGATAGAAGCAACTTAGCGTAAAACTGAGGCAGCAAGCGCAAGCAACGGGGTGTGCGCACACGCACATGTAACTTTATTTTGTTACAATGCTTTGGCTCTAATTATTTCATCTCACCCGCTGACAAACATGGAACTGAATACCTCTAGGGAAGATCCATGCAGAATCGAAGGTGCCGCTCGAAGCACAGTGCGGATGGAGCCAGAATTGGAACCCTTTGCGCATAACTACTGTTCTCGTCCCGTAACATGGAGCATCGACATGAGCCGTGGTTTTCCGTCCATGACTGCCCTTCTGGGGCTTCTTGCCATTGCCGGTTACCAGAACCGGGACAAGCTGGCCGAAATGCTTGGGGGTCAATCGCCCGACAGAACCGGCGTTCCAGGCGGGTCGGGTCAGCAGTCCGGTGGTCTGGGTGGCCTCGGCGGTCTGCTGGGCAATCTCGGCGGTGCAGGCGCCGGTGGGCTGCTGAGCGGAGGCTTGGGTGAACTGGTCCAGCGCTTCCAGCAGAACGGCCACGGGGAGGTTGCCGAGTCCTGGGTTGGCACAGGGCCGAACAAAGAGGTCGCTCCCCAGCAGCTTGAGCAGGCGATCGGGCCCGACGTTCTGGACTCCCTGACGCAGCAGACAGGCTTGTCCCGTGAAGACATCCTTGCCCGCCTGTCGAAGGATCTGCCCCACGCCGTCGATCAGTACACGCCCGAGGGCCGGCTGCCGACTTAAGACAGCTTTTGTGCCGTTGAGGCACCGCTCTAAGCCTGCATGATCATCGCAGCCTTGAGTTCGCGCTCAAGGCTGCGATCAACGTTGCCGTTTCGAGGCAGATCGCTACACCGACGCACGAGCTGCGGCGGCATCCTGATTGTGCTTGGATGCCAGAAAGCGCAGAGCCCGCCGCCCTGGAAGGAAGAAGTAGCCTCCTCCTTTCACGGTGACGAAATCCGCCATCCTCGGAAGGCAGAGCGGCCCCCGTGCCGTGGGAATCGTAAACCGGTTCGTGCGGCCTGCCGGCGAGAAACAATCGACCTCATTCTCCAGGCCATGGAAGCTTGTCGCATTCGTCCAAGTCTGCTGCACAAACTCGAATTGCCGCTCGATATCGGCGTTCAGGCACATGAAGAACAAGCCCTCTTTCTCGAACTTTCCTTGAGAGCCATAACGCCTGCCAACCCGCAAGATCCGGTGACGGTTGCTGATGGCGAGCTGTTCGGCCGTATCACCCGATCCGAGGGAGTCTCGGGGATTGGTTCTGCGGACATGCGCTCCAAATGGACAGCGCAATCCGTCAGGATCGTCATTCGCGAACAGGAAATCGTTGTCGGGGCGAGTTGGCGGGTGACGCTTCGTACCGGGCTCGTGGGGATAACGCACCAAGGACGTGCCATCGGGCCAGCGGCCTACAAGTTTCGCCATGATCCACTCGCGCCGGTCCTCTAGCTTCTTGGGAGCGCGGGGATCTCCCTCCAGGTTCTCCGCGGTCCTGCTGACGAAGTCCCGGAATGCTGCCGTATCCTGTTCGAGCTGCCGCACGACGAGGAATGTCCCACCACGACCGAAATCACGCTCGGCTGTCGGCTGAGGACGTGAGAAGTCGGGCCGGCTGCCATCAACGTTTCCTGCCAAGGACGGCAGCAGGTTGTCCGGATCATCCGTCGAAAGCACGGACGGAGAGGGCGGCACCTTGTTGCGGTTGTCTGGATAGCCAAGAACGATTTCGCCAGGCTGAACCAGATGATTCCGGTCCCGCTCCGCGGTCCACCGCCGGGTGCCACGGATGATGGGCTGCGACACGCCATCGATGAAGCCGAAAGCCTCCACCTGCCCTATCGGCGTAGGCGGTCTCGTGGAGGTGGTAACGCTCCGTTGCTCCAGGTGCGAGCCGCTCTTCCCATGCTCGTTCTGATCCGGTTTGTTGTCCTTCGAGAGCGGCGTGAACACGATTGTCTGCACCACCTGGTGAGCGAGCCTCGAGAGGTCGCCCTCCCGTTGCCTGAGCGCCGCATCGAAGATGTGCTCCTCCTTCGCGTATAGCAGCAGGATGGCGTCGACTGCCGGTTCATTGCCCCATACCCATTCCTTCGGATCGTTGCGGCCGATGTCTCCGAGATTTCGGGCACGCCACGAGGCATCCATGCCGTCCTGGAAAGCCACTGGGAAGGTCGAGAGATCACGCTTGCTCAGACCGATCTTGGCCAGTCCCGCCGCGCTGAAGGCAAGGACAAGCGCCTCGCGGTCGCCTTGGGGAAGAACATCGCCATGAATGACGTTGTCCTTGACGGAGTCGAGCCATTGTCCGGCGCTCTCCTTCTTCAATCTCACAATAAGAGCGGCTCCATAGCGGAACGGTGACAGGCCTCCGAACACCAGGCTCGGCACATCACCCGCCTCAAGAGCTGAGGCGGGACGTGGCGCCGATCCGAAGCAGGAGAGCCAATCCGCTGCCTCGCTCTCGGTTGTGGCCGAAGCGATGCCCTGGCGGATCAGGGCATTCAATCGGATGCGCGCGGTTGTCAGATCGGGATAGGCACAGAACCAGAGCCGCGAGGGCTCCTGCTGGCTGCGTGCCCAACGCTTGAACCGGTCCCCGTCCGTTGCACCGTCCTGGAACAGGTTCCTGGTTTTCGGAAAGCCTCTGGTGTTGCTCCAAACACCCGTGAGGCCCTGGTGAGCCTTGGTGATGAAGTCTTCGAGGTAACTTTCCCAGCTACCGCTGTAGTTTGACAGAAACACCAGCTGGTCTGTACCCGGAATCAGAACCCAGCGTGCGAAATGGATCGTCTTCAAGTCCCCAAGGGCACCGGGGCCATATTTAAACCGGGCCATGCGGGCAATGACCAAGAAGGCCAAGCGCAAGGTCAATGGGCGGAAGGCCGCGGACTTCAGCCGTGAGACAGCAAAGAGATGGTTTGTGGCGCAATGGTTCTCCTGCTGCATCACGGCCTCGATCTTGCCGCGGTCGAGGGATGCAAGCGGTGGATTGTCCTCGTTCTCGGCGCGGCGCAGCCATATGGCAAGGGCAGCGGCAAGCCCCGGCAATCCAATGAGCATGAGGCCACCCAATGTCCACAGGGCCGCACTCCATCCGAATGCCATCTGCACCAAAGCGGATATGAAGATCGCTGCTGCGAGAAGGGGCCACAGGAATCCGAAGCCTGAGGAGATCCCGGCCCACAAGGTGCCTGAAGGCTTGAAGGTCTGCCAGGCGATGGGCTCCGGGAAGAACGCCCATTTTTCTCCATTGGCCCAGAGCTTGCGCCTGACGCTCTCGAGAACTTTCAGGGGAGAGGCAGCCTGCTTCATGGGCTCGTGGAGGAGGTCCGCCAAGATCGTGCAGGCCAGCCTCGCCTCGGCGTTGATCCGCGTGACCGTCATCCCTGGCGCGCCGTTGAAGGGCAAGCCAAGAGTGCGCCCCCAATCCGGGCCCACATCGAGCATATGCTCCGTGAAAGCTCTCTCCAGTGCCTCCTGACCAAGGATCCCCAAGGTCTCCCAGAGATCCGGGATTTCCTCGGCAAGGATGGTCGACAGCCGGTTCAGCGCCACAGTGGGAGGCCCATCGGCAGAAATCTCCACGAGCAGATGCGCCGGCGATTTCCTCGTCCCGGGAACGACGTTCATGCTCATGAAGTGGACGATGTCGGTTGCTTTGAGCCGCCACTGCAGAAGCGAAGCCTGGACGCCGTCCGCGGGCAATCCCCCACGTAACGTGTCTTTCGCCTGAACATAGGAGGCCTCGTCCTGCGGAACCGGATGGCGGTGGAGATTGCCGAACGGCTCAAGGCAGCGTTCGATTTTACGCTGACGCCCCTTGTCTGCATCATCCCTGATCGGAATGGCAATCGTGATCAGGCTCTGCTCCATTTAACCCTCCCGGGCGAGATCAAGCGATCATTGATCGAATTGAACCATGAGATGGGCCGGGAACGGTCCGTCGCGCTGCAGCTGACCGGCCTCCCCCGTAACCCGGCGGAGCTTCTTCTGCCGGAGCAGCGCCTTCAGGGTCTGGGTAATCTGAGCCTCGGCCAGATGAATGCCGACGCACGCATGATGGCCTGAACCGAGGAGCATGTACTCGGCGCGGCGCCGGCTTGGATCGAAGCGGTACGGCCGCTCGACAGCACGGCGGTCGAACATGGCTGACTGCGTGCTTGCGATGAGGCGTGCGTCTGCAGGGATGGTGCGAGATCCCCGTCCGAACCAGCCTCCACCTTGAACCTCGTAGGTTTGGCTGCAAATCCGGAACGGCCCTGGATTAATGGGCAGGAAGCGAAGCGTTTCGAACAGGCATTTGGTCAGCTGCTGATCGTCATTGTCTTCGATGGCGCGCATGACTGGCTTCGTGAACCGGGTTCGGCGCCAGGTCTGGAACCGTCCATTGCCGATGAGAACGTCCAGCATGTGCCCGGCAGCGATGGTGTCCGTTGGCACGAAGCCCGTAACCATTCCCATTATATGAGCCCGAATTGCCTCATCGCTCGGACCGCCCTCCTGCGGCGGCATGGCAACGAGACGGCCCAGGACTGTTGCATCGTCGACCGGTCCTGTCCTGGCGTCTGCGATGGCACGATCAAGAAAGCTCCGCATCTGCCCGGCAGCCATAAGGGCCTTTTCCCTGATGGTGGGATCGCCGAGAGGATCGCCAAACAGGTAGCTGCTGATGTCCATGGACCAGCGGGCGAACTCATCCTCCTGCTGCTCCAAGATCGGGAGTCCGAAATAGCGCCGGCAGATCCGCGTCGGCACCCGGATGACGAGGTCCCTGATCGCGTCGAAAGGCGGGACGGAAGCTTGCCGTGGCCCTGCTGTCGCAATGTGGGCCCGGATGATGGCCTCAGCCTCTTCGGAGGCTATCGTGGCAACCTGGCCGATGTCCTCACGCTTGAATCCCTGCATCAGCTGCCGCAGTGCCGCGCGATGGGCGTGGGGCTCATCGAGGCCCAGCACAAAGGCAGAGCCGCCATCGTTGAGTTCGATCACCTTTTGATCCCACGGAACGCGAAAGACCTCGCTGTTGGCGAGAATTTCTTTGACATGCCCGAACCGCGTCACAACATGCCACTGCGTGAAAGGGATGCGAAAGACCGGGGCAACGAACCGGAGAAGGCCGTAGATCCAGTATGGATTGTTCAAGAGTCGTCGCAGGACTTTGCCGGATGCGCCAGCCGACGACACCGCTTGTCGGGACGGTGGAGCGGATGAATCCGGGGTCACCGCACCGGGCTTCATCACAACATCATCGAGGGTGTCCACGCTCATGATCAGAGCTCCTGCGCTCCAGCCCACCCCAACACCGTGCAGGGTGGATCTTGATTACCGACGAGACCGTCGGCCCAGCACACAACGATCCTCAGGCTACCTGTTCAGGCCGCCACTTCCGATAACCGGCAAGCTCCAGTCCTTCGGCAAGGTATGAAATCCAGTACCGGTCAACGAAAGGAAGCCATTCCAGTCGGGACAGCCTGAAATCCGGACGCCTGTGCAGGAATTCCTGCAAGGCTCTCTGCGCCTCGGGCAAGCGCCCCGCTCGTGCAAAGCTGCCGATCCGCACCACATGGGCGTGGATGTAGCCGGAACGCATCTGAAGCGACTCTTCGGCCGCCGATGCCGCGATGCCGAAATCGCCCATCATGTAGCGGGCAACCGCCACCTCCCCGAGAGTATGGAAGATGTGGAAATCATTAGGACTGAGGCGAAGAGCCGTCTGTAGAGGCTCAATTGCAAGCTCCGGCTCACCTGTCAGAATATACGTGCTGCCGACGCTGGCGTGAGCGAGCGCGAGACTCGGATTCATCTGGATGGCCTGGAGCAGAAGCCGTCGCCCCCGCTCCGTCTCGGCCTGGAGAAATTCCGCAATGCCCATGAGCATGATGGGGCGCGCATCCTGGCGATCGAGCTGAAAGGCACGCCGGGAAAGCCGAGCCATCTCGACGAAGTCTTCCGTAGGCCCTCGTCGGGTCCAGCCGTTCCAGAAGTGCCACCAAGCAAAGTGGATCAGTGCTTCCACGGAATCCGGATTGCCCGCAACGGCCTTCTCGAGGAGTTCACGCGCGATAAGCGCATCGGCGCGCGTCAGGCGGTTCATGTGCCAGAGGCTTCGACGGACCAGCTCCCACTCGTTGAGCCTCTCAAGCGGTCTTTCACGTGACCGGAACTGTTCCGCACGCGAGAACTCCGGTTCGACCACGGAGACGATGCCGCGCGCAATATCCTCGCGGATAGCGAAGAGATCGCTCGGCTCCCGATCAAAGCGTTCGCTCCAAAGCAGCCGCCGTCTCTCCGCTTCGGCCACCCACACCTTAACCTGAAGCCTTACGGCAGAAACATGCACGCTTCCACCCACGATGTAACGGGCATGCAGTTGAGACCCGATCTCGCGAATATCGGCGAAGTTGTGCTTGTACTGGAACGTGCTGTTGCGCGAGATCACCGGAAGCCAGCGGATCCGAGACAAGCCGTTGATCACATCTTCCGTGAGGCCGTCGGAGAAGAACTCGTGTTCGAAATCCGATCCTGCATTTTCGAATGGTAGCACGGCCACGGCTGGACGATCTTCGAGCCCCGGCACGGGATGAGACAGGTCGACTTCGAATGGGGTCGTGAAGGGACGAACGCTCTCCCCATCCGACTCCGCCATGAAACGGTACACCCAGACAGGCTCGGGGATATTCTTGACCAGGCGGGGTCCGATCTCGCGGATGCTGTGCCTCAGCTCCTCCGGCAGTTGCTGGAACACCTCCGCCGAAATTGTGATGCCGCCTGCCTGAGCGATGCTCTGCAGGCGCACAGCAATCGTTATAGCATCGCCATGAACTGTCGACCCGTCATCGATGATCTTGCCGAAGTGAATGCCCGTGCGCAGTGACAGCGAGGTGTCCTGCGCCGTCAGCGCTTGAATGAGCCTTGCGAAGCGAACGGCATCCGAAGGCTGGGCAAACTCCATGAGCCAGCTGTCGCCGGCACGGCTGATCAGTTGCCCACCAAGATCCGCCAGGGCGGGCATGATCACCGCGTCGTTGAAGTTCTTGATGGCGCGGGCTGTTTCATGAAGGTTCTTCGAGACCATGGTGCTGTAGCCGACCAGGTCCATCGACACCATGGCGGAGCAGCGCTCGACGAAGTCCGCTGCCGGAGCGTCGCGCCCTTGAAGTTCGTCATGTGTGCCTGATCCTGCGATCACCTCCGGCTCCATCCGAAGCTGCTTCAAACGTCAAGGCTACGCAGCTTTGAAGATAGGCCCGGTAAGGCACAGCGTCAAACGAGCAAAGCTCCCCAGAAAGCTGCGATGTGCTTTGCCGCACAAGGGAAAGCTCCTCCCGCGGGCGACCCGGAAAAGCAGCCCGCACAGCTTGCAGGCTCTATGCACCCGCGTCTGTTCGCGGCACTATGGACCCCCGAAGAGGAGAGCGTGCCATGGAAGCGCTGGTGCTTGAACGGAAGGACGAGCTCAATCTGCGTGACTTCCCGGTCGAGGAGACGCTGGGGCCGCGGGATGTTCGCATTGCCCCTCGAACGGTCGGAGTCTGCGGCAGCGACGTGCATTACTACACCCATGGGGCCATCGGTCCCTTTGTGGTGAAGGAGCCGATGATCCTCGGGCACGAGGCTGCTGGCCAAGTCGTGGAGGTCGGCTCTGCGGTGACCGAACTGAAACCGGGAGATCGGGTCTGCATGGAACCCGGCATTCCCGATCCGGCGAGCCGCGCAACGCGCCTCGGCAAGTACAACCTCGATCCGGCCGTGCGGTTTTGGGCCACCCCGCCTGTGCATGGCGTGCTCCGTCCGACCGTGGTTCATCCGGCCGACTTTACCTTCAAGCTGCCGGATCATGTCAGCTACGCCGAAGGCGCCATGGTCGAGCCTCTGGCTGTGGGCGTGCACGCCGCCACCAAGGTTCAGGTGCAGCCTGGAGACTTGGCCGTGGTCATCGGCGCCGGCCCGATCGGCATGGTGACGATCCTGGCAGCCCTTGCGGCCGGCTGCTCCCGGGTGATCGTCAGCGACATTCATGAGCCGAAGCTTGAACTGGCGAGGACCCTTGGCGCGGTGCTCCCGGTCAATGTGAGGAGCCAAAGGCTCGCCGATGTTGTCATCCGCGAGAGCGACGGCTGGGGAGCGGACGTGGTCTTCGAATGTTCGGGCTATCCGCCGGCCATGGCCGAGATCTTCGATCTCGTCTGCCCAGGCGGGAAGGTAGCGCTGGTCGGCATCCCTCTGGAACCGTTCGCCTTCGATGTGAGCAAGGCGCAGGTGAAGGAGGCCAGGGTCGAGAACATCTTCCGCTACGCCCATGTGTATCCGCGGGCGGTGGCGATGATTGCCTCCGGCAAGATAGACGTGAAGCCCTTGATCACCGACCGCTTTGCCTTCAAGGACAGCGTCGAAGCCTTCGATTTCGCGAAAGCGATGCCCCCGGCTTCGGTCAAGGTGCAGATCGAGTTGCCCGGATAGGTTCAGCCGCCCGCGTTCAGATAGCGCTGCAGGGTCGCACGGGTGCCATCACGCCAGAGGCTCGTCAGCGCCGCCTCGAACCGGGAGCGGAAGAGCGGGGCATCGGCGATATCGCCGAAGATGTCGCGAAGCGCCAGGAAGGCCGCCGGATCATCCTTGGCAGCCAAGGCGGCCGGTGTCAGGCGGCTCGCATTCGGATCGTCGAGGGTGAAGGGCTCGCCCGCATCCGTGGTGCCGGCGCAGTATCGGCACCACAGGGCCGATTCAAGAGCAAGCCCCGTCACATCGGCCCCTGTCTTCAGGCGAACGCGGGTCGAGGGCAGGATGAATTTGGGCTGACGGTTGGAGCCGTCCTGGGCGAGACGCGGGATCGTGTCTCCCACACCGGGATTGGCGAAGCGGCTGGCGATGAGCCGATAGTATTCTTGAAGATCGACTCCGGGAACCGGCGGCACATGAGGGATGATCTCCTCGGTTTCCAGCTTGTCCAGGAAGCCCCGCACCAGCGGATCCGCCATGGCGTCATGCACAAAGTGGATCCCGAGAAGTCCCGCCGGATAGGCAATGGCCGCATGGCCGCCATTGAGGATGCGCAGCTTCATCAGCTCGTACGCCGCCACATGGGGCGTGAAGGTGACGCCTACCTCCTCCAGAGCCGGCCGTCCAGCCGGGAAGTTGTCTTCAAGCACCCACTGGCGGAACGGCTCGCAGAAGACGGGCCAGTTGTCCTGAATGCCGAAGCGCTCGGAGAGAATGGCGCGCTCCCGGTCCGTGGTTGCCGGGGTGATGCGATCGACCATGCTGCTGGGAAAGGCCACCCCTTTGCGCACGAAAGCCGCTAGCGCAGGATCCACAAGATCGGCGAGCCCGGCCACCGCATCCCGCGCCACCTGTCCGTTGTGGGGGATGTTGTCGCAGGACATGACCGTGAAGGGAGCAAGGCCGCTGTCGCGGCGACGCTTGAGGGCAGCCAGGAGAACACCGAAGACGCCCCTGGGAGCATCCATGTGGGCAGCGTCATAGACGATATCCGGGTGCTCGGGATTGAAGGAGCCTGTGGCCGGGTCGATGCAATAGCCGCCTTCCGTGACGGTCAGGGACACGATCCTCAAGCCGGGATCGTCGAGCGCCTCGACAATGGCGCGTCCATCCTCGCCCACAGGCACGAACCCAACCATGGAGCCGGTCACCCGGGCAATGTCGACGCCTGGCTCGAGCTCAACCACCGTCGTGAGCCAATCCTGAGGCTCTAGAGCTTGGCGCATGGCCATATCGCCGGAACGGATGCCTGCGCCAATCAAGGCCCAGTCATGGTCTTTGCCGGCGTTGAACAGGTCGTCCAGGTACACCGCCTGATGCGCCCGGTGGAAGTTGCCGACGCCGATATGCAGGATGCCGGGACGGAGCGCCTCGCGAGCATAGTTCGGCCGGGCGATAGCCGAGGGCAGGTTCGCGAGATTGGCAAGATTCAAGTTCTGGGTCATGGCAGGTGAACCTGATGGAGTTGGGAGGAGACGTCGCTCGTTAGGGCGTCTCGTGGTGCATCGACCATGCGCGTAGTCCCCATGATGATGTCAACGGCCTTGTCCGCAATCGCCAGCACTGGCGCATTCGTGTTTCCGCTGGGAATGGTGGGCATGATGGATGCATCAACGACCCGTAGCCCTTTCACCCCGCGGACCGCAAGGTCCGATGTTACGACAGCATGGGGATCGTCCGCGCGGCCCATGCGGCAGGTGCTGACCGGGTGATAGTTGGTTTTCACCGTCCTCCGGCAGTGAGCGGCCAGCTCCTCATCGGAAGCGATCCGGGATCCAGGGAAAATCTCCGTCTGCACCATCTGGCGCACCGGGCTCGTCGCCAGGATTTCTCGCGCATAACGCAGACCTGCTATGGTGAGGCGAAGATCATCCGGATTGCCGAAGAATTGCGGGTCCACCTGCGGCAAAGCGTTGGGATCCGCCGATGCAAGCCGCACCGACCCGCGCGCCTTCGGGCGCAGCAGGCACGGGTTCAACGTCACCCCATGGCTCGGCTCAACCCCCGAAACATCGCGGTCGAGATAGACCGTCGGCACGCAGTAGAGCTGGATTGTCGGCCGCTTACCGCCATCGGGATCGATGAAGGCGCAGGCCTCCACGCCGGTGGTGGTGACAGCTCCCGATTTGAACAGCATGTACTGCAAACCATTCCTTATCATCGCCAAGCCGCGATCCTGGCCGAAATAGCCAAAGGCCCCGGAGGTTGCCGCAACGACAGGAACCTCGTGGTGGTCCTGCAGATTCTGCCCGACACCCGGCAGATCGACCTCGATGCCGATCCGATGCCGGGACAGCTCGTCCGATGGCCCGATCCCGGAAAGCATCAGGAGCTTCGGGGTCATATAGGTGCCAGCGGCCAGGATCACTTCCGCATCGGCGAAGGCTGTTCGAATGCCTGCTCGCCCGTGCAACTCCACCCCTGTTGCCCGGCCGTTCTCCAGGTGTATGCGGGTGACTGTCGTCTCCGTCTCAATGGTTAGCTTCGGATTGGACAGCCCGGGAGCCAGAAAGGCGTCGACCGCGCTGCAGCGCCGCCGCTTCGACCAGTCGATTGTGTGCTGCATGAAGCCGACGCCGTTCTGCTGAGGGCCGTTGAAGTCGGCCGTGTACGGGACGCCTCTCGCTTGCATCGCCTGCACGAAAGCGCGGCTCATCGCGGAATGCTGCCCGAGATGCGAGACCTTCAAGGGGCCGCTGATGCCATGAAAGGGCCCACCAAGGTGATCGTTGCCCTCCTGTCTGATGAAGTAAGGCAGGAGATCCTTGTAACTCCAGCCGGCACCGCCGAGGGCCTCATCCCATCCGTCGTAATCCGCAGCCTGGCCCCGGATATAGACCATGGCGTTGACCACGCTGCCTCCGCCCAGCACCTTCGCCTGGGGCACAACGGGAGCACGGCCGCCGAGCTGCGGCTGCGGAATGACCCGGTGCATCGTCAGATATGTTTCGCGGTCCAGGAACTTCATGTAACCCGCAGGCATGGCCAGGATGCGGCTGGTTCGGGACGGGCCGGCCTCGACAAGCAGCACTCGGGCGCCATGCTCGGCCACGAGGCGGCTTGCCACCACGCACCCTGCGCTTC
>JALYFY010000527.1 GCA_030777385.1 Pseudomonadota bacterium
GCTATCTGCTCGGCCTCCTGGCGCAGAGCCTGGATGCAAGCGACCTGCGCCGCCGCAGGCTGATCGACCGCGTGATGGCCGATTTCGACCATCTGCTCGACAACGCGCCCCACGACTGAGATGATCGCGCCCTCGGGCTGACCGACGATGGAGGCAAGCCATGGCCAAGGGCGAGCAACGCAGCAACCGCGAGGCCAAGAAGCCGAAGAAGGACAAGCCGAAGGAAGCCGTCCCGACCTCGCCCTTCGCGACCCAGGGCAAAGGCGGCACGCCCGCCAAACCATCCGGCGGCAAGCGCTAGAGCCTTCTCGCGTCACTTGTAGAATCCTGCCAAACGCTCCAAACGATCGATCGTCCGCGACCGGTGCATGGTCTCGCACGAAACCAAGTGAAGCTGCCTGAAGAGCTGTTCATGATCCCCTGGGTTTTAATCGACACGGCCAAAATTCCCGGCGACGGCGGCGAATTGCGTCTCAAGAAGCGCGGGGCCGAGTTCTCCATCATGTTGGGCAGCAACGAGCTGATGAACAGCCGGCTCAGCGGGTCCGAGCAGGCGCTCGCCAAGCTGTCCTGCGCCAAAATCCGGGACCGCCGTTGGCCGCATATTCTGATCGGCGGTTTGGGGATGGGGTTCACGCTTCGCGCCGCGCTGGCCGAGCTCGGCCCCGATGCCAAGGTCACGGTGGCCGAGCTGCTGCCCGCCGTGGTGGCATGGGCGCGAGGTCCCATGGCCGAAGTTTTCGGCAGCAGCCTGAGCGATCCGCGCGTCGGCATCCACACGGGGGATGTGGGCGGCCCGATAAGGTCCGGCCGGTCCGCCTACGATGCCATCCTGCTCGATGTGGACAACGGACCCGAGGGACTGACCCGCAAATCCAACGACAGCCTCTACGATCTCGCAGGCCTAAGCGCCGCCCGGTCGGCCCTGACCCCCGGCGGCATCCTGGCCGTGTGGTCCTCGGCACCGAACAGAGCCTTCACGCAGAGACTGCGCAAGGCGGGCTTCGGGGTGGACGAGGCCGGCGTGCGCGCCAACGGAACCCGAGGCGGCGCAAGACACACGATCTGGATCGCCACCAAGCCGGGGAGCCCACCGGCCCCGCAGGCGCAAGGCTGAGAGAATAATGCCGCCGGAGCCGCAAATCCGGCTGCCGGCATGAATTTTCGAATGACGGCTCCGCCGTGTCCCTGAGAGACCGGCCCGTCAAGCGGTGCACGGCCCTTTCCCTCCCCCTGCGGGGAGGGATCGAGGGTGTGGGTCGGAAAGTCAGAGCACCGCAGCCGATCCAGCAGGCACAAGGGCCGGTACAGTCCCACCTCTCCCCGTATCTCGGGTGCTCCCGAGATCCGTTCCTCTTGCGCAAGTCGGGAACACCCGACTTGCGTGGGGAGAGGTCGAGCGTAGCGAGGGTGAGGGGGAGAGCGCTGTCCGGAAAGGCCTGTAACCCCTCACCCGCCGCGCTGCCGCGCGTCGACCTCTCCCTCAGGGAGAGGTGAAGCGGCGTCTCACTCAGTCATCGCTCACCCGGTCGGACCACCCCCACCCCTGCCCCTCCCCGCAAGGGGGAGGGAAACCCGTGTCTCACCACCATCCCATGAGCCATTGATGAGCCAGCCCCCTCCCGTCATCACCGGCCTTGTGCCGGTGATCCCGATGGCCTGACGCACGGCGCCTTTCCCATCGGGATGGCCGGGACATGCCCGGCCACGACGGCAAGGGATACGCAAGCAAGCCTCTAAGGATTCGCACGCAACGTTCCCGCCGATCCCGTGCGCAGGTCGTCGGCGGCAGGATTGTCGCTGGTCCTGGCTCGCGGGCCTGCCGGCACTAAAATGGATAGGGCTGGATCGCCGCCGATGGTGTCGGGGTTATACCCTATGAACCGCGGCAATATCCTGCATGCGACCCTGCCCGGAGGTGACGGCCTTGAGATGGAACTACGACAAGGAGGAGATCATCGCCGACGGCATCGTGCATGCGGTCGGGGTGACGTTCGGCATCGTCTCCTTTACCGCCCTGCTCGTCATGGCCGCTCCGGCCGTCGGGGCGTGGGAGCTCACCTCCATTCTGGTCTACGGCATCGGCTTGCTCACGGTGCTCACCGTCTCGGCGCTTTACAATCTCTGGCCGGTCTCACCCGTCAAATGGATGCTGCGGCGCTACGACCATTCGGCCATCTACCTCCTGATCGCAGGCACCTACACGCCGTTCATCACGCAGATGAAGGCGAGCGCGGAGGCCATGGTGCTGCTGGCCGGGGTCTGGCTGACCTCCGTGATCGGCATCGCGCTCAAGCTGCGCTTCCCGGGCCGCTTCGACCGCCTCTCGATCCTGCTCTACCTGTTCCTGAGCTGGAGCGGCGTCATGGCCTACGAATCGGTGTTCGGCGCGCTTCCCGCTTCGACCCGCGGGCTTCTTGTCCTTGGCGGCATTCTCTACACGGCCGGCGTGGTGTTCCACCTTTGGGAGAGCCTGCGCTTTCAGAACGCCATCTGGCATACCTTCGTGCTCGTGGCAGCCGCCTGCCACTATGGAGCCGTGCTCGACTGCCTGGTGCTTGCCCGGGCCTGAGGCTGAAGCGGTGTGCTTCCCTCTCCGCAAGGGAAGGAATCGAGCGTGGGGGGCCGACCGGGTGAGGCTTCGACATGTGAGACGCTGTTCACCTCTCCTTAAGGGAGAGGTCGGACCGCAGGTCCGGGTGAGGGGTTACAGTTCCATCCGGAAAGGGCGTAACCCCTCACCCGCCGCGCTAACGCGCGTCGACCTCTCCCTCAGGGAGAGGTGAACGAGCGCCTTAAGCGGCAAACCCTCACCCGGTCGG
>JALYFY010000528.1 GCA_030777385.1 Pseudomonadota bacterium
CGTCCTGGCCCTGGCCGAGGGCGCCCTCGGCGTCGCGCATGGCCTGCTCGGCCTCGCCGAGGCCCTGCTCGCCCTGCATGCCCATGCCCTGCATCCGCCGCTGCAGCTCCTCCAGGCGTTCCCTTAAGGCCTGCTGCCTGCGTTCGAGGCCCAAGGGATCCTCGTCGGGGCCCGCCTGGCCGTTCTCCGCCTGCTCCTGACCTTCTCCCGGCTCGCCCTGTTGACCTTGCTGGCCCGGCTGCCGCTGGCCCTGCTGGCGTTGGCCCTGCCGCTGCCCCTGGCGGGGCTGGTTGCGGTCGCCCTGCTGCATGCGCTGGTTCTGACCTTGGCGGAACGTCTCGTCGCGCAGGTTCTGCTGCTCGCGGGCCATGTCCTCCAGGTCCTGCATGGCCTGGTTCATCTCGCGCCCGAGCGGGTCCGTCATGCGGCTGTTGGGCTGGGCCGTCTGCAGGTTCTCGAGAATGTTGCGCAGCTGCTCGAGGAGCCGCTGGGCCTCGGCCACGTCGCCGCGGCGCATGGCCTCTTCCATCTGCTGCAGCATGCGGTTGAGGTCATCCTGCGAGATCGTCCTGTCGGGAGGCGTGCGCTGGTTCTGCGATTGCTGGTTCTGCTGGTTCTGTTGCATGCGCTGGGCAAATTCGCGCAGGAACTTGTCCATGGCCTGCCGCAGCTCTTCCGTGAGGCGGCGCATCTCCTCGTTCGGCGCGCCGCGCTCCATGGCCTCCCTCAGGCGCTCCTGAGCGGCGCGCAGCTCCCGCTCGGCATCGGACAAGCCGCCGTCCTCGATCTGCAGCGCCATGGTCCAGAGCCACTCCGCCACTTCGAGCAGATCCTCGTCGGTCTTGGCTGCGCGCAGGCGCTCCGCACCCGAGCGCAGGCCCATGAAGACGCCCCATTGCGGCGTGTAGCTCTCGGGCGCGATCAGCAGCGCATCGAGGGCCACCTGCACGCGCTTGCGGTCGTCGGGAGCCAGCACCAGGTTGCGCCGCTGCTCCACCAGCGCCTTGGCAAGGGGATTGGTGAAGGGGCGCTGCGGCAGGGTGAAGTTGATGGTGGGGCTGGTGGCCTCCTGGCCCGCCTCGTCCTTGGCCTTGAGCCGGATGGTCACCGGCGCGCCGGCCCAGGCATGGTTCGTGAGATCGACCGGAGACTTGGTGTCCGGAGCGTTCTCCTCATGGCTAGGCAGCGCGAGGGTGAGCTGAGGGGCGGGGACCAGGGAGCGGCCCTTGCTGCTATCGGCCTTCTCCACCGTGCCTTCGAGGGATGCGATGCCGTAATCGTCCTTGCCCTTGTAGGCCAGCGTGAAGGTGCCGCGGGCATTCACCTCCGGCGGGCCGGTAAAGGCGATCTCGGGCAGCCGGTCGGGAATGGCCTCGATGGTGAGCGTGACGCTCTGGGCAAAGCCCGTGCTGACCGTCAGCTCGCTGGAGCCTTCGAGCGTATAGCGCTCCTCGCGCATGTCGGCGCGCTGGTTTCCCTTGGGAGGCAGGGCGGTCAGCCCCTTGCCCGGCTTGACCTCGGCCTTGCCCTCGCCGGCGATGCGGATGACCACCGTCGAATGGATCGGCGCGCGCAGGTTCTGCCCCCTGGCGAGGTCGATCATGAGCGGGGGGCTGCGGGTATAGAGAGGGGGATCGATCCAGCCGTCGATGCGGAACGATGGGGAGGCCGTCTCGACCCTGCGCCAGTCGAAGGCTGCCGCAAGGCGGGATCCGATCTCGGGGCCGGCGATAAAGGCGCTCGTCACCACGGCCAGAAGGCCTGCTGCCCGCAGGGCATAGCGGTCGCGACGGGCCATATCGGGCCGGGGCAGGCCCACCCGCATCCGGCTGACGGTGTCCTCGGCGCGTTTGCGGTGCAAGGCCCAGAGCGCCTTCGTGCCCGGATCCGTGGAGCCCAGCGCCAGGGTATCATCGAGAACACGGGCGGGGCCGTTGCTGAGGCCGGTTTCTCGATCGAGGCGATCGAGGGCGCGGGTGCGGCTGGGAAGGCGCAGGCGCAACAGCGGCCACAGCGACAGGAGCAGGGCAATCCCGAACAGGCCCAAGCCCAGGGTCCGCCACAGGGGCGAAGCATCGAGCCAGAGGCCGAGCCAGGACAGGGTGAGGAAGAGCAGCACGATGGCAAGCGGCAGCCAGAGCCGGGGCCAGGCCTCCTCCCACCACAGGGACCAGCGCGCATGGGTGATCAGGCGCCCGAACCTCTGGTTCAAGGGGCTCCGCCCAGGCGTCGGGTTCAGGCCATCGCTCATGCCAAAACTCTCCCGCTGCACGTCATGTGCAGACACCCCCTAGGGAAAGCTAGCACGGCATCCCCGGATGACCAGCGGTCAAATGGGCACAGAGGTTCAAGAAGAGGTGACCAAGGCAAACGTCTTCAGATTGCCCCATGCCGGGAGGCGTCCGAATTCCGGGTGCGCAGAGACAAACGATCAAGCTGTCGGGTTCGAGTTCCTCAGTCCAGCCAGCCCGGAACCCGGTCGAGGCCGATCAGATCGTCATAGGTCGGCCGAGGGCGCACCACCGCGTGGTCGGCGCCGCGCACGAGCACCTCGGGCACGAGCAGGCGGGTGTTGTAGGTGTTGGCCTGAACCGCCCCATAGGCGCCCGCTGTCATGAGCGCGATGAGATCGCCGGCTTTGACTGCCGGCATGTCGCGGGACAGCGCCAGATAATCGCCGGTTTCGCAGACGGGGCCGACCACATCAGCGACGATGCGAGGCGTATCGGGGGAGGCCTCGATGACCGGCTTGATGTCGTGGTGCGCCTCGTAGAGCGTCGGGCGGATGAGGTCGTTCATGGCGGCATCGACGATCACGAAGGGCTTGTCGGCGCCTTCCTTGACGTAGATCACCTTGGCGACGAGCACGCCGGCATTGCCTGCGATCAGCCGGCCCATCTCGAACACCAGCTTGAGGCCGAGATCCCGGGTGTGGCGCTTGAT
>JALYFY010000529.1 GCA_030777385.1 Pseudomonadota bacterium
CCATCGAGAAAACCGTCCAGACCTTCGGGGGCCTCGACATCGTGGTCAATAATGCCAGCGCCATCAGCCTCACGCCCACCTCGATCACCGACATGAAGCGCTTCGATCTGATGCACCAGATCAACACGCGCGGCACCTTCATGGTGTCGAAATATGCGATCCCGCATCTGGAGAAGGCCGATAACCCGCACATCCTCATGATGTCCCCGCCCCTTGACATGAGCGAGAAGTGGTTTGCGCCGCATGTGGCCTATTCGCTCGCGAAATACGGCATGAGCATCTGCGTGCTTGGACTGGCCGGCGAGCTGCGGCCCAAGGGCATTGCGGTGAATGCACTCTGGCCCCGGACGACGATCGCCACCAGCGCCGTCAAGAACCTGCTCGGCGGCGACGAGATCGTGCAGGCGAGCCGCACGCCGGAGATCCTGGCGGATGCCGCCTATGCGGTCTTCCAGAAGCCTTCGAAGAGCTTCTCGGGCAACTTCCTCATCGACGACGTTTTCCTGAGCGGAGAGGGCGTGGCGGATTTCGAAAAATACCGTGTGGATCCATCCAAGCCGCTGATGCCCGACTTCTTCGTGCCGGACGATACGCCGCCCCTGTCATCTTTGCGTTAAGTTCACTATCCATTGCTATTCTGGCTACACCTGGCCCTTCCCCTCTTGTGGGGAGGAGATGGAGGTGTGGGTGCAGGCTTAAAGGGGCAAGAGCACGCATGATTGTGATCCACAGGCCGGCGCAGGTGACGGGACCACTGGGAGAATCCCTCGACCGATATGTGCTGCCGCCGGATGCGCCGCTTCCCGAAGATGCGTTGTGGATCGATCTGATCGATCCGACTCTGGAGGAGGACCGGCTTGTTGAGGTGCATCTGAATATCGAAATCCCAACCAAGGTTGAGATGTCGGGCATCGAGCCTTCGGAAATCCTCTACAACGAGAACAACGCCCGCTACATGACGGCGCGGGTGCTCTGCAACTCGGAAACCGATGCGCCGACGCTCATCGACGTTTCGTTCATCCTCACCGAGAAGGCGCTCGTGACCGTGCGCTATGGCGAGCCGCGCTCCTTCAGCATGTTCATGTCCCGCGCGGTGAAGCCGGGCGGCTGCCGGCATCAGCCGGAGGCGGTGCTCGATGGGCTCATCGAGACCATCATCGACCGCGCCGCGGAGATTTTGGGAACGGTCGGGTCGCGCATCGACCGCCTGTCGCAATCGATCTTCGACAACGAGCGGCAGGGTGCGCGCCGCGCCGCGTCCTTCCGGGCTGCGCTCAAGTCCATCGGCCGCAAGGGCGACATCATCTCCAATGTGCGCGAGAGCATGGTGTCCGTGGAGCGGCTGCTGCTGTTCCTCTCGGCCAGCATGCCCCGGCCCCAGAAGACCCGCGGCTATCAGGCCGAATGGCGCACCGCGCTTCGCGACGTGCAATCCATCGAAGAGCACGCCACCTTCCTGTCCAACAAGATTCAGTTCCTGCTCGATGCCACGCTCGGCCTCGTGACCATCGAGCAGAACGACATCATCAAGATCTTCTCGGTCATGTCGGTGATCTTCCTGCCGCCGACCCTGGTCTCGTCGCTCTACGGCATGAACTTCAAGTTCATGCCCGAGCTCGAGTGGCAACTGGGCTATCCTTGGGCGATCGCCCTCATGGTCATGGCGGCAGCGCTGCCCTATCTCTTCTTCCGATGGAAGCGGTGGTTATAATGCGCTCGGTGTCATTCCGGCACCGCGTAGCGGAGCCCGGAATGACACCGAGCTAGACGGAACGAGAGACCATCCATGTGCGGGCGCTATACCATCAGCCTCGATCCCGAGACCTACCGGGATTTCTACGGCTATTCCGAGCAGCCTAATTTTCCTCCGCGCTACAACGTGGCTCCGACCCAGCCCGTGCCCATCGTTCTGCAGGATAAGGCCGAGCGGCACTTCATGCTCGTGCGCTGGGGCTTCCTGCCGTCCTGGGTGAAGGACCCGAAAGATTTTCCGCTCGTGATCAACGCGCGGGGAGAAACCCTGGAAACCAAGCCGACCTTCAGGAATGCCCTGAAGCGGCGGCGCTGCATCTTCCTCGCCGACGGCTTCTACGAATGGCAGCGGCACGGGCGCGAGAAGACACCGTTCCTGATCCGCCCGCGCCATCGCGGGCCCATGCCGCTGGCAGGCCTGTGGGAAACCTACAGCAGCCCGGACGGGGGCGAGATCGACACCGCCGCCATCGTCACCACGGATGCGAATGGCACGCTCTCTGGGGTGCACGATCGGATGCCGGTAATCCTGTCGCCAGACGACATTGAGGCTTGGCTCGACGTGCGGGATGAGCGGGCCGACGTCATGCGCCTCGTGCGGCCATGCCCCGATGACTGGCTCGATGTGGTGCCGGTCTCGAGCCGCGTGAACAAGGTGGAGAACGACGATTCAAGCCTGCTGGAGCCTCTCGCGTCGCCTGAGCCCGCGCCGGTGAAGGAGGCGAAGAAGGCCAAGAAGCCGCTCTCCAGCGACGAGGACGAGCAGGGGCGGTTGTTCTGAGCTTGTGAGCGTGTCATCCCGGGGCTGCGGAGCAGAACCCGGGATCGTCCCCTAAATTGAGCGCTTGAGCCTCAACATTGTCATCCCCGCGCAGGCGGGGATCCAGAACCGCGATGTCTCAAAACAGAGCGGGCAGCGTTGCGCCTCTTTGTGCAGCGCCAGCGGTTATGGATCCCGGCTCTGCTGCGCAGCCCCAGGATGACAAGGCTGGACTGGTTTACCCGATCCCGGATCTGCGCTGCGCTTCGTCCGGGATGACGCGGTTGGTTCATCGCCGCTTCTTCACCACGTCCTTTCGCAGGATGCCGACCACTTCCAGATGCGGCGAGTGCTTGAACTGGTCGACCGGGGTTACCCGCTCCAGGCGGTAGCCGCCGGCGATCAGGATGGCGGCGTCCCGAGCGAAAGTGGCGGCGTCGCACGAGACGCTGACCACGAGCGGCACCTTCGATAAAGCCAGCTGCTTTGCCTGCGCTTCCGCGCCCGCCCGGGGAGGGTCGAGCACCACGGCGTCGAAGGCGTTGAGTTCAGGCGTGAGAAGCGGGCGCCGGAAGAGATCGCGGGCTTCCGTCGAGATCCGCCGCAGGCCGGGCGTTGCGCGAAACGCCTTGTCGAGCGCAGCCGTCGAGCCCTGATCGTATTCGACTGCATGAACTTCGGCCTTTTCGGCAAGACGAAGCGAGAAGGGGCCGGAGCCGGCAAAGAGATCGGCGACGCGCTTGGCCCGTTCGCAGGCCCCGGTGACGAGACCGGCAAGCGTCTCCTCGCCGAGCCGTGTTGCCTGCAGGAACGAGCCCGCGGGAGGAACGACCGCGGAGCGGCCCATCGGAATGGCAGGCGGGCGGCGCTCCACGATCACATCGCCATGGATCGACAGGCGCGAGAGATCGAGACGGGCTGCGAGATCGATAAGGCTCAGGCGGTCCTTGTCCTTCAAGGGGCCATGCCCGCGCACGTCCACGTCGAAGCCGGTCTGCGTTGTCGTGATCTGAACGTCGAGGGGCTTGCGGGCGCTTTTGAGATGCTCGCCGATGGCGCGCGCAATGCCAGGCGCCTGCTCCTTCAGCGCGGGCTCCGCGATGGGGCAGAACGCGATCTCGACGATCTGGTGACTGCGGGCTGCCATGTAGCCCACATGCATGCGGTCGGGATATCGCACATGCAGGGTCACCCGCCTGCGGCCGTCCCCGTGGGCATCGATGAGTGGTTCGACAGGCGCTTCGATCCGAGCCTGACGCAGGGTGTGGACAAGCGTCTCCTGCTTCCAGGCCTGATAGAAGCCATGCTTCATGTGCTGCGTCGCGCAGCCGCCGCACGCGTCGAAATAGGGGCAGAACGGCGTCTCGCGCTGGGGCGAGGGCGCATCGATGCTGACGAGGTGCGCATGCGACCCGTCCCGATCGATGGTCACTGTCTCGCCCGGCAGAACTTTCGGCACGAAGATGGGGCCGGACGCTCCCTCCGCAATCCCGTCAGCCTTTGCGCCGATGCGCCTGATCGTTACCTGTTCAGCCACGGCGGGCTCCTAATAAAAATTCGCGGTTGCCGTCCCCGCCAGCGATAGGCGAGGGGACGAGCCCGATGATGGAAAAGCCGAGCGCGGCGACGAAACCCGTCATATCCTCGCACACGGCGCGATGCACGGCCTCGTCGCGCACGATGCCCTTCTTCACATGGTCGCGCCCCGCCTCGAACTGCGGTTTGACGAGAACGGCGAGCGTTGCGTGAGGTTTCAGCAGGGCGACCGCAGCCGGGAGGACGAGCTTCAACGAGATGAAGCTGACGTCGGACACAAGCAGGTCGGCCTTCTGCGGGATGAGTTCAGGGCTCAATGAGCGGGCATCCGTGCCCTCGAGATTGGTCACCCGCGCATCGCACCCGACCTTGGGGTGCAGCTGGCCGTGCCCGACATCCACCGCATAGACATGGGCCGCGCCGCGCAGGAGCAGCACTTCGGTAAAGCCCCCCGTGGAGGCTCCGACATCGAGGCAAATCCTGTCCTTCGGGTCGATATCGAACGCGTCGAGGGCTGCGGCCAGCTTCACGCCGCCGCGGGAGACGTAAGGGTGGGGCTGCTCGGCCGTGATCGCCGCATCTTCCGCAACCCCGTCTGAGGCCTTGCGAAGAACGGTGCCGTTCACGGTGACGAGGCCTGCCGCGATGGCCTCCTGCGCCCGGGCGCGGCTTGCAAAGAAGCCGCGCTCGACCAGAACCACATCGGCGCGTCTGCGGGTCATCGAAGCCTCGAGTCCATGTGAATTCACGATCCCTTCAGTGGCCGGAACCAATTCTGGCCCGGAAACATCTCCGTTCACGACCCCCTCGGGTCAACGGAGACCCCCATGATCAGCCGCCGACATCTTCTGACGGGCGCAACCCTGCTTGCCGCCAGCGCTGCCATTCCCCGCGCCTGGGCGCAAGCCCCTTCCGGCCCCTTCCGGCTCGATCCCTTGCCTTATGCGCCGTCGAAGAACGAGCCGCATATCGATGCCCAGACCATGGAACTGCACCATGGCAAGCACCACGCAGCCTATGTCAACAACTTGAACGCCGCCTTGAGCCAAAACACCCAAGCCGCCAAGTTGCCGCTGCACGAGATGCTGGCGAAGATCGGCGAGATGCCGGAAGCGATCCGCACCGCCATCCGCAACAACGGCGGGGGGCATGCCAACCACACCATGTTCTGGCAGATCATGGGCGGATCGGGCGGCGAGCCCTCCGGCGACCTGAAGAGCGCCATCGACCGGGATCTTGGCGGGTTCCAGAAGTTCCAGGCCGATTTCAACACGGCCGGTGAGAGGCAGTTCGGCTCGGGCTGGGTGTTCGTGACGGTTGCCCAGGACGGGAAGCTTGCCCTTGCGGCCAAGCCCAATCAGGACACGCCCCTCATGGACGGGCAGCGGGTGCTCATGGGCAACGACGTGTGGGAGCACGCCTACTACCTGAAATACCAGAACCGCCGCGCCGACTACCTGAAAGCGTGGTGGAACGTGCTCGACTGGGATCGGATCGACCAGCGCTACGCCGCCGCGAAGGCGGGAACGCTGACGGTTTGAGGAATTCCCATTGTCATTCCGGGGCGAATCGCATGAGCCGAGCCCGGAATGACAGCGGTTGATACTTCACGCCCTAGCTTTCCGGCTCTCCACCTCGCCCAGCGTCTCGAACACCTTGGTCACGATGCCCGCTGCATCGAGCCCGGCCTTGGCGTACATGCGCTCCGGCTTGTCGTGATCCTGGTAGATGTCGGGCAGAACCATGGAGCGGACCTTGACGTTGCCGCGGTCAAGGGCACCCTTGTCGGCGAGAAGCTGCAGCACGTAGGAGCCGAAGCCGCCGATGGAGCCTTCCTCGACGGTGACGAGCACCTCGTGATCGCGGGCAAGCCCCAGGATCAGCGCCTCGTCCAGGGGCTTGGCGAAGCGGGCATCCGCCACGGTAGTGGAGAGGCCGCGCGCCTCCAGTTCCTCGGCTGCCTTCAGGGCCTCGGAGAGCCGGGTGCCCAGGGACAGGAGCGCGATGCGGCTACCCTCCTTGACGATCCGACCCTTGCCGATTTCGAGCGGCACGCCCTGATCGGGCATGTCGACGCCCACGCCCTCGCCACGCGGGTAGCGGAACGCGATGGGGCCGGCATCGTAGGCGGCGGCGGTCGCCACCATGTGGACGAGCTCCGCCTCGTCGGCCGCCGCCATCACCACCATGTTGGGCAGGCAGCCGAGATAGGCCACATCGAAGGAGCCCGCATGGGTCGGCCCGTCCGCTCCGACGAGGCCTGCCCGGTCGAGGGCGAAGCGCACGGGCAGGTTCTGGATCGCCACGTCGTGGACGATCTGGTCGTAGGCGCGCTGCATGAAGGTGGAGTAGATGGCGCAGAACGGCTTGTAGCCCTCGGTCGCCATGCCGGCGGCGAATGTCACCGCATGCT
>JALYFY010000530.1 GCA_030777385.1 Pseudomonadota bacterium
CCCTTGACGCAATGGGGATTATGGGGCAATGGAACGTCACGATTTTCCGGCCGGGTTCGCCCGGCTTTTGCGTTTCGGCCACGCCTTGGGCCAACCGAGCGCCTGAACCGAACAAGAGGTCCGACCATGGCCAAAGCCGCAACGATCAAAGTGAAGCTCGTCTCCACCGCCGACACGGGCTACTTCTACGTGACGAAGAAGAACTCCCGCACGATGACCGACAAGCTCGCGATGAAGAAGTACGACCCCGTCGCGAAGAAGCATGTCGAGTTCAAGGAAGCCAAGATTAAGTAATCGGCTTCCAGGCAGAACTGCTCAGATAAAAACCGCCCTTTCGGGCGGTTTTTTCGTTTCTCTGTGATGGAAGTCTACCGGAAGCGGGTTGCTCAGCGCTTAGCGGCTTGAACGGGTGTCTTCCCACCGACGAACCAGGTCGCCCTCAGTGACGCCGCCACGGCGAACCGAGCCGGTGCTTACAACATCCCTGCGGATGGTGCGTACGACGCGAGCACGGTCGCGATCGCGGTACACGACTCGGGTGACCTCGCGGGGCTGCCGGTAAACAACGCGCTCGCGATAGCGCGGCTCACGATACACGACGCGGGTCGCCACCCGCGGCTGACGGTAGACGACACGGGTCTGGTAGACGGGAGCCGGCTGGTAGACGACTCGGGTTGCTACAGGCGCCGAGTAATAGCCGTAAGCGGGGTAGCTATAAGCCGGGTAGGCCGCCGGATAACCGTAGCCATAGCTGTAGGTGGAGCGATAACCGTAAGCCGGAGCGCTGTAGGGATAGTAGCCGTAGCCCGGATAGGCGTAGGAGGGAGTGGCTGCCGCGGTCAGCAGGCCGCCGAGAACGGCACCGCCGATCAGGCCGGCCGCAACTGCACCGCCGCGATCCCATCCGCCACGATGATAGCGACGCTGGGCCTCAGCCGATCCGACGCTTCCGACAGTGATGATGGCAGCACTTGCCAGTAACGCTAACTTTTTCATGGTCAACCTCTTGAGAAGTGGCAAATACCCTTCGCTGCCAAACCAATTCAGAAGCCCAAGACCTAGTTCACAGCTTGGCTGGAAAACTCGCGCTTTATTGATAGATTTCAACCATTTCTGACAATCTGTTCAGAATTGCTTGCCGATGCTGTGAGATCCGTCCTGGACAGCAGAGAAGCTGCAATCGAGGATAGGGTCGCCTAATGTGCATAGACCTGCGAACGCGGAAAGATCGTGTTCCCTGCAGCCACCTGCGCGATCGCACCTGCAATCTTATCGCCACCCTTGGCCGACGGCTCGATAGGATTAGCATAATCGTCAGGTTCGTTGCAGATCAGGCGCAGATCGATGAGATGCAGCCTTCGGGTGAAGGCCTCGCGGGTGATGACATCGTTGAAGATGGACAGCGCCGTGACCACGAGGCGTTGCTCCTGCGGGTCGGGAAAGCGCGCATCGTAGATGGTGCACAGCGCCGTCGGCAGACGGCGTTCGAGAACGGCGTGGAGCATCGTCCGGTAATTGCGGGCGAATTCGTCCTGAACCAGGGCAAACTTCGTGATCACCTCCGCAACGGAGCGGGCCTGCTCCCGCAGGAGGCCGCTGCTGCGCAGGGCGTCGTTGCCGCCGACGCTCACCACCAGATGGGTTGCGTCAGCGGGAATCCTCGCCAGTTGCCGTTCGACTCCGCTGGTGACGGCGCCGTCCACGGCACAGAGAGTCGCCCGCGACCCTGCGGGCAGCTTAGCCTGCACCTGCGCCACCACATCGGGCTCCCCACGTCGAACGTAAGAGCCGTTGTCGAAGATGCTGTCCCCCAGGAGCACAACGTGGGTCATGGGGCTCTCCCAAGCAGCCGGTTCAAGGCCGGAACGAGATGGGTGGCCAGGTAGGGCTTGGCGACGAATTCCGCACCCGTGGGAACCGGGCCTGACGATTCATCCGAATGCCCCGACATCATCACTACCGCTAGATCGGGCCAGCGCCTGCGCGCATGATCCGCCAGCTCGAAGCCGTCGATCTTTCCGGGCACGTGCGCATCGGCCACGAGGCCATGAATGGCGGAGCTGCCTTTAAGCTGAGCGAGCGCGGCATCCGAATCCGTCGCCACCAGCACCTTGAAGCCGGCGTCCTGCAGATGCCGGACGAGGGCTTCCCGGATGCTCGGCTCCTCCTCCAACAGCAGGATCACCGGTGGCTGTTGCTGCGATGAGGGCACCGACCTTATCCCTTTTCGAGAGGCTGAAACGCGTGCAGCGACAACTTGGCGGAAACCGTCCTTGTTCCAGATGTAACCT
>JALYFY010000531.1 GCA_030777385.1 Pseudomonadota bacterium
GTAGAGATCGATGCGGCCCGCTTCCTGCGCCCGCCGCAGAGCATTGGTGTCGAAGCCGGTGCGCGTCTCGACCTGAAAGCCCTTTGCCGTTAGCAGCTGGCTTGTCAGTTCAGCCATAAGCAGCTGCTCGGTGTAGCCCTTGCCTCCCACAACAAGGGTACGCGCGAGAGCCGCCTGCGGGAGGTAAACCGAGAGCAAAGCGACCAGCGCGCCCGCGAGGCAGGCCCGCCGGGTCCAGCCTGCGAGCACCGATGTGCGGCGATCCTTCCGATTGCTCCGGCACGCGAGTATCATGCAAGTCCCAAGGTATTCTGAATCCGGCCGGGTGCAAAGATCGTGCCTCCTCAGTGGCCAAGGCCGCTCCTATTCAGCAATAGCACCTTCAGCCTGGCGCACAGATAAGGGGTCATCGACCTTTGCGAACTCAGTCCACTCCCAGCCCAGGTCCTCGCCTCGTCGATAGGCCTGAGGCTGAGGCGGCTTCGGGCGTACCGGAAGGAGTGGGACGAGAGCCGGGGCGCATGGAAGGACTGGCCCCGGCACGATGACGCCTCGCACCGGGCTGACGCCTTCCTCACGTTCGCCTGCAGCAACTACACGCCGCCCTCACTCCTTCCGGCCAGAAAGCGGGACATGAGGTGGATCGTCTGATCGGAGACGAATACCGGCGGAGGCAGACGGTCGCTGGCGCTTGCCGCTGGCGCGTTAAAAGGCATCCTACCCAAGGAAACAGTAAGCAGCTTTCGCCCGTTCCGCCGCGCCGATCACGGGTTCACCCTAGGACGTGCCGAGCTGAGGGTTCGCTCCGGCTTGGCTGACTAGGCAAGTGCTGCTCGCGTGAGCTTCGGGATTGGGCTGAGCATTCTGATCCACGGCTCGCCATCCGTCTCGCCGCGCTCGCCCTCCGTCCAACCCTCGCGACGGTAGAACTGCAGAGCGCCCATGTTTCGCGCCTGACACTTGAGCGTGGCCCGCCCACCAGCAAGGGCGAGGGCGGCCCCAAGCAGAGCCCTCCCGATGCCCTGCCCGGCATGGGCCGGTTCGACGTAAAGATGATGGACGAAAGCGTCGGGCATGTACACGGCCGCGAAGCCCAGCACACGCCCGTGGTCCGTTTGGGCGACGATGATGCTCCGGTTCGCCGTCTCGCGCCGGAACTCATCAAGGCCGATCCTGCGAGGGGCGAAGGGATGGCCGGCGTGCCAGGCCCGCTCGAAGATGCTGGCGCACGCGGCCGCGTCCTTGTCCTCGTAGCTGCGCAGGATGAAGTTGGTGCGCGAGGCAGCGAGGGTCATTCGCCAGTCTGCATCGGGTTCATCGTCCATCATTGCCGCCCGCCCTCGTCCCGCTTTGGCCAACCCCGTCGACCAGCCCAGTCATCAGCGGGCGGGCCAACACTGCCTTCAGCGCTGCTGTGGCTCGCCCGTTTGTCGCAAGCAGAAGCATTGGCCTCTGAGCCAGGACGGGGCTTTGACGCCCTTCTCACCCCAGGCCGACGCACCATGACGTATACCCTCCACAGGCTCGCCCCGGGCAGTTGCGACCTCCATCTGGACGGCGATCTCGTGCGGCTCTCAACGCACCACAAGACGTGGGTTGCGGAGCTGCTTGCGGACGCTCCTCCGGAAGGGAGCCTCTACTCGGTCCGGAGCCTCACGCGAAAGAAGTCGAAGATCACCCGTAGGGTCGCAAGCGTCGGCACTGCAAGCAGCACGCCTGTGAGCCCGGCCAGAGCACCGCCAGCGATAACGCCCAGAAACACCAGGACGGACGGCACCTTGATCGTCTGCGCCTGGATCCGGGGCGTCAGGACGTTTCCCTCAAGCTGCTGGATAGCAAGGAACAGCAGGCCAGTCAGAGCGGCTGTGCTCGGCGAGATGGAGAACGCCACCAGCAGTGCGGGGATGGCTCCGAGCCAGGCCCCGAGATAGGGAATAACCGCTGTGATCGATACCCAGGCGCCCAGCGCCAGCGGATAGGGCACGCCGATCAGGAACAGCGCCGTTGCTGAGAGAACGCCCTGGATCGCCAGGACCAGAGCGAGCCCGCCCAGGTAACGTGATAGGGCGTGACCGAGCGCATCCCAGAAATTGAGAGCATCGTGGCGGTATCGGCTCGGCACACTGGTGAGGTACGTTGCCTTGAACGAGCGAACGTTCGACAGGAGCGAGGCGGCCACGAACACCACCGCGAACAGGGTCAGCGCGTAGCTGAAGGTCCCAAAGACGATTCCTACCGTTCGCCCGAGCACGTTATTCGCAATCACGCCCAGGCTGTTCCTGAAATCCTCGGTCAGTCTGGCTGCAACCGCCTCTGGCGTGTCCGGCAGAAGGTCTCGCCTGTGTAAAGCCTGGAGCGCTCGGACGAGGTATTGCTCTAGGTTCTGAACCAGGTCCGGTAAGGCTGCAACGAGTGCCCCAGCCTGGGAGAGCAGCAGGGGCACGACGATGTAGGCGACCAGAAGCAACACGGCGAGCAGGATCAGAAACGAGAGCAGGATCGCCACCCCGCGTGGGACGTATTGTGCAAACAGGTGCACTGGGAAGGACAACACTAGAGCTACCGCGAACCCTGCAAGGGAAACGGCGGGCACGATCGGCACCGCCCACAGGAGCAGCACCAAGAGGCCGGCCAAGGCGAGCAGGACGAGGTTCCAGGTCGTTTTAGAGATCCTGATCGGGGTCGGCTTGCGGATCACGCGCCTTCGGTCCGCTCGACGCTCGGGCGTGATGTGCTCGCGAGGCGCGCTTCTCAGGTCCATCGAGCACTCGGCGTAGGAGGTGTTGGTCCGCCGCGAAGCATCGGCTGACCCTGGGCAATCAGGACGTCTACCTGGCGCAGCTTAGCAACGATCTCTTCAGGGCTGTGCCGCTTCTTGGCCATGAAAACCTCCGGTTCGGTCCAAGCTCACATAAAGTTCGGATTCATCCAGAGGGGGGCAGAAACCATATGGGAAGCACGCCTGTCCTCGCGCGACAAGCTGTACCAGCCGTGCGTGCCATGTCAGCCGTGCTGCGACGGGGCTTGTACGTTGGCCGGCTTGCCGGGTGCAGGTACACGTCGTTGGCGGCCGGCATGCCCCCAATCTCGTATTCTGGCTCCCGCTGCCCGCCTGACATCCCCCAGCGTGCCGTGTGGATGTACCTGCGCACGAGACGGGCCCGGGGATTATGGCCGACAGCGAAGTGAGACCGAGACGCCGCTGTCACGACGAACGCGATCACCGCGCCACAGTACCCCTGAGAAGCTGGCCCTCCTGCTTGGCCCAGCCAATCGGCAGTGCCGACCAGACCTTCGTGACCGTCACGTCGGCGCTGATCGTGCCGTTCGCGATCGCTTCGACGATCTTGGGTGAGAGATAAGCCAGGGGCAGTTGGGCACGCAGGTAGCGCTCCGACAGGCCCTCCCGCTCCGCCATCGCAGAAAGGTCTTGCATTCTCCCTGACGCCAGAGCCTCCACACAGGCTCTGGCCCGAGCAATCGTGCGCAGCATCACCTCGCGCGTCTGCTCCGAGATCGTGCGCCCGCTTGCGCAGCTGGCGATCCGAGGAGCCGCCTGAGTCCGGCCATTCCACAGGATTGATCTGACGGTCATAGCTCCAGTCTGGCCTGTTCCGGCCTCTGGCACTGACGCAGCTGCTGCCCAACCTTGAGCGTTGGCTCGCAGCCGGATCTCGATCCTGTCCTGCTGGAC
>JALYFY010000532.1 GCA_030777385.1 Pseudomonadota bacterium
TCGCGGTGCTCGGCCTCACCTTCAAGCCCAACACCGACGACATGCGCGACGCGCCCTCCATCGACGTGATCACGGCGCTTCAGGATGCCGGCGCCCGGGTGAAGGCCTACGATCCCGAGGGCATGGAAGCCGCCAGGGCCATGATCACGGATGTGCACTATGCAAAGGATGCCTATGACTGCGCCCGCGACGCCGATGCGCTTGTGCTGGTCACCGAATGGGACACGTTCCGCGCTCTCGATCTCGGGCGTCTGAAGGCTGCCCTGGCCTCGCCGGTGGTGGTGGACCTGCGCAACGTCTACCGCCCGGACGAGATGCGCCGCCACGGCTACACCTATGTGAGCGTCGGACGCACCTGAACTTTTCCCGGGAGATCAGGCCTTGGGCCGGTCTCCCGAAGCACTTTGACCTGGCTTACTGGAGCGCCTCATGCAGACTTTCTTCGTCGAGATCAAATGCAAGCTCGGCAAGACCTACGCCGTCGCGAACGCTCTCGCCGACCGGGAGATCGCCTCCGAGATCTACTCGACGGCGGGCAATTACGACATCCTGGCCAAGTTCCACGTGGATGACGGGGTCGATATCGGCCACTTCATCGCCGAGAACGTGCAGATCATCCCCGAAATCGCCGATACCCACACGATCATCACGTTCAAGGCGTTCTAGATCCGTCTTGCCCTCATGTGATGCAGATCACATCGAGCAGCGTCCAGCAGAGATAATCTCGAAGCTCCTTGAAAGGAGGAGCCGATGTCATCTCCCATGGATTGGCGCAGAATTTACGACTTTTGGTTCCCGGTCGATCTCTCGGATGCCGATATTGTTGACCATTGGGGAATGATGACCTGGTGGATGCGCGGTGGGGCCAATGCGGAACTACCCCGGTTCGAACCTGTGGTCCGGGCAGCCAAGGCCGGCCAGCTCGATAGCTGGTTATCGACGCCGCGTGGGCGCCTGTCCTTGATCATCGTTCTGGACCAGTTCCCACGGGGCCTGTTTGCAGGAACTCCCGAGGCCTATTCCTCCGATCCGGACGCCTTGAAAATTGTCCAGGATGGCTTCAGGAACGGGCATTACGATGCCCTGACGAACCCCTATGAAAGGTTCTTCTATTTCCTCCCCTATGCCCACGCGGAGGGTCCAGACCATTTGGAACGGATGAAGCGCATCGTCGTCGTCTCGGAGCAGGCCGTGGATGAGGCTCCAGAGCATCTCAAACCCATATGGCAGTTCTCTCTCAGCCAGGCTCAGGCAAATCTTGACGTGATCTCTCGCTTCGGCAGGTTCCCGCACCGCAATCCGGTTCTCGGACGGGCCTCCTCGCCGGAGGAATTGGCCTATCTGGCAAAGGGCGACTTCGTCCACCTGCGCTCGCCGCCGAGTGCATCCTCATCGGCGATCAGCGCGATTGGGTAAGGCCCCACGCCTGCTGTGATCCGAACGAAGAAGCCGCCGTCTCATGGAGCCGGCGGCTTCTTCGTTCGTCTTTGCGAACTATTACCGGATGACCGGGCTTGCTTCCGCCGTGCGCTCGGCCTGACGGGAGATCTCGGCCAGGTACGGGCCGATGCCCTCATAGCGGTCGAGGCGGCGGACGATCTTCGAATCGATCTTGTTGTAGAGCTCGGCGACGCTGACCGGGCGGCGCTTGCGGCCCTTGCCTTCCATGAACAGGCCCGTATTGGCCCGGGCAGCCTTCGGGAAGAGCTTGGAGGCCTTCATGTTCGGGTCCTGGTCCAGGACTTCGAGGAACCGGACGGCGCTGGAAGCGCCGAGGAAGTGGGCGAGATAGAGCTCGGCCTCGGCCAACTCCCGCTCACCCTTGGCCTGCAGGGCCCGCTCCACGTCCTTGATCAGCTCGCCGGCCATGAGGGCGGAGAAGTAGGGATCGGTGCGCAGGCTCATGATCCATTCGCGATCCTTGCCGCTGACCGCCAGCTCGCCGTCCACATAGCGGATGGCTTCGGCCGCGGCGGCAAAGCCGTAGTCGGCGGCATGCGCACGGACGGTCTCCAGCCAGGTGCTGTCGATGAACTGAAACAGCCCTTGCGCGGACGAGGTCGGAGCCTTCGCCTCCGGCGACAGGCTGGATTCAACGTCGGCCAAGGTCATCATGTAGACCGGATCGACGCCGGTTGCGTGCGCGGCCTTGAGGATGGAGTGAACCAGCCAGCGCGGGATGTTGCGCCCGTTGAACGGGATCAGCTCGTCCGGATCGCCCGCCACTTCTGCAGGATCCCGGGGCTCCGGCTTCGCGGGCTTGGACTTGCCGAGGGAGAATGCGCCGTCGAGGATGGCTTTGAACAGGCCCGGATCCTTGGCGAGCTTGGGCGTGAAAGCCACGGAGGCGGTGACGACAGGCTGCTCGGGAAGGGCGGAGCGCTTTGCCAGGAGAGCGCTCGGCAGGGTTGCCACGGCGGCGGGCCCGGCCGTAACGGCCTGAACACCCATCATGCAGCCGACGGCGAAGGCAAGGCGAAGTGAACGGCGGCTGCGACCAGACTTGCGTACAGCCGGAACGGGCTGCGGCACCGCACATAGCAGCGTTCTCGCGTTACTCATCATCACTTGTTCCCGCTTAGCCCGACCGGACGGCCGAGCCTTCCCTTGTTTCATTGTGGGACAAGGGTTGACGGGTAGATGTGACGAGAATCGGTCAGCTTGACCGTAAGAATAAGATTTTGTTTACCCAGAACCCACTTTTTCCCCAGGAAGGGGATGAAATTTCTGGAAATTTAGGAGGATGATTGTGCGACAAGTT
Organism: Pseudomonadota bacterium; assembly: GCA_030777385.1. Classification (GTDB taxonomy): domain Bacteria; phylum Pseudomonadota; class Alphaproteobacteria; order Rhizobiales; family Beijerinckiaceae; genus Microvirga. The sequence continues at coordinate 2,762 of JALYFY010000532.1, forward strand.
GAGCATTCGTCCGCTCGAGGCGCTTCGCCAGCTCGCGCATGATCGCCAGGGACATCTGCGGAAACTGGGCCAAAAGCTCGAGAAAGACCCGCTTGTCGATTCGCAGCGCCGTGGTGGGCTCCGACGCCATGATCGTCGCGGAACGGGGGGTATCGGAGAGGATGCCCATCTCGCCCACAAGCGCATTGCTCCCCAATTCGGCCACCTGGATGTCGCCGCCGGGGGTGTTGAGCAGCACGCTCGCCCGCCCGTCGAGGATCACATAGGCCGCGTCCGAAGGATCGCCCTGCGAGAAGAAGCGCTGGCCGCCGGAGAACTGCACCCGCTCGCTCGTGAAGGCGAGAAGCTTCAGGCGCGCGGGGTCCACGTCGCGGAACATCGGCACCTGCCGCAAGGACTGAACCTCCGTTTCAAGGGTCATGCCACCTCTCCTGCTACTCTCTGAGCGGCCTCCGGCTCAGGGCTGGGTGCCCTGGGAGCCGGCTCGGCCGTCTTTTGTGTGATGATCTGTCCATCGCGGAAGCGCATCTGAACATCGAAATCGCCCGCCTGTCGATCATTGGGCAGCACCATGAACAGGCTTTGTTGCTCGAAGAGCTCCAGGAGCAGCCCGAGCAGCTGCTGGCCCCGCGCCTCGTCGAAGGGCGCAAGGGCCCCGTCGATGACGAGGATGTCCGGGCGCTTCACGAGGCAGCGGACGAGATTGACGCTTGCCCGCTCCTGGGCCGACAGCAGCCTGCCCGCCGTGCCCACCTGATGATCGAGGCCGATGCGCTCCACGTCCTCCAGGAGGTCGAGCTCCCTGACGATGGCGGCGATGGCCTCGGCAACCCGCACCCGGGAGTTTGCAACCTGATAGCTGATGCGCCCGAACAGGAGGTTGTCCCGTAAAGGGGCAGCCGCGCAAACCCGCTCGGGATCGTAGAACTCCACCCCGGCCGCATCCATCTTCTCCAGGACTTCGCGCACGAGACCTCTTGCCTCCACGATCCGGCTCATCATCCTGTCGTCGAGCAGGCCGAGACGGTGCCGGGCTTCGATATAGGCCAGCGGCAGGGACAGAAGCCGCGTCCGGTCCTCGCGCTTCAAGTTGGCGTTGCCCCGCGCCTGCCGGCGCAGCATGGCGCCGAATTCCGTCAGCTCCTCCGCGCCGATGAAGGAAAACTGCTCGAAGAGGGAGTGTCCCGGAGGCAGTCCCTCGAAGATTTCCGTCATGGTCTCTGCAATCTGAAGGCCCATGCCCACAAGATCGTCGGTCAGCCCGGCCCGGTCGATGGCGCTGCGGAACTGCGCGTTCTCGGCCAGGTTCCGCCCCCGGAATTCATCCGAGACAGGCACTCCAAAGAGCAGATTCTCGGCAATCGTCGCCTGGGTGTTGTACCGGACCGGATCGAAAGGCTCGACCAAGTCGGCCATGCCGTTGGTCTGGAAGGTCTCCCGCAGCCGCTGCCGGGCCTCGACGAGACGCTCGGCAAGCGTGGGATGGCGCTCGGGATCGATCCTGCCCGCCAGCCCGAACAGGTAAATGGTATCCCCCATCCCGACGCGGTTCAGGAGATCGAGAAGGATCCTGTCGAGATCGGCCTCGTTTTGTGCCCCAACCCGTTCGTAATCGATCCATTGATCGGCGATGCTCTCGACCGGGTTGCCGGTTCGGATCGCCTCGGCGATCCGGCGGTCCATCTCCCGCTTGTCCTCCGCCGACCGGCCGACCGGCTTGGACCGGAGCCCGTAGACCAGGTTCTCCCTGATGCTGCCGGGGAACAGGATCGGGTCGACCCCTGCATAAGCGAGCCTGTGCCCGACCACGGAGGCCGGCAGCTGAACCAGATCGCGCTCGCCGATCCGGATCTGGCCGCCGAACTCCGGCATGCGCCGCGCCAGGATGCGGGCCATGATGCTCGCCGCCGCGCCGCCGTTGGAAATCAGCGCCACGCTGGCGGGCAGCTCGAGCTGGAACGCTCCCCCCTCGATGATCATGTCGCCATGGGCGCCCGCAACGCGAATGTCCTCGCCCACAAGCGGTCCGGTGAGAGGCTTGTCCTCCCCCGCGTCGCGGGCTTCGAGCAGCGGCCCCAGGCGCTCCTCGGCGAAATGCTGGGTGACCTGATCGTATTTCACCTGCACGTCGAGCCGCTGCTGATCCCAATCGATCAGTTCCTTCAGCGGCGGCGGGAGCTCGCGGTAGGCGCCGATGACGGCGACGAGCTGACCGATATCGAGGGTGCCGCGCAGGGCGAAATAGCCGCCGATGGCGTAGAAGAAGAACGGGGTGAGCTGCGCCAGGAAGTTATTGAGGGATTTGACGAAAAATTTCCGGTTGTAGATCTTCAGGCGGATGTCGAAGAGCGTGAAGAGGCGCTGGCCGACCTCCGCCCGCTCCCAGCTATGCGAATTGTGAACGTGAACGACCTCGATCCCGTCGAGCACTTCGGCGATGCGGCCCGCAAGCTGCCGGGAGGCCAGCTGGCGCTGCTTGCCGAGACGAAGCAGCTCTCGCCGCAAGCGGGGAATGATGGTGAACTGCACCGCGATCACCGCAAGAGCGATCATGCCGAGCCAGATGTTCTGCAGCATGATGAAGGCGAGCGCCGTAATGGCCTGCATGCCGAGGAAGATCGGGGTGATGAAGGCATCCCCGATGAAGCCGCCGATGGGCTCGACCTCGTCCTTGATGATGGTGGCCGTCTCGGATGATTTGACCGTGCGCAGGGCTTCCGGCGTGAAGCGCAGGACCATGGAAAACAAGTCGAAGCGCATGCGCCTCAGCATTCGCTCCCCAAGAATGCCTTTGGAAACGTTGATCCAGTATTTGAACCCGCCGTTGATGACCACAAAGAGCAGGAAGATGCTGGAAAGGCCGAAGAGCAGGCCGACGCGTCCGACCTGAAAACCCTCGAAGATCTCGAAGGAGCCGCCGCCGCCCAGCCACTCGGGCCATGCAAGAGTGAGATTGAGGAAGGGGGCGGTCGTGTTGCCGTCCCTGAAGGCCTCGCCCTGAATGGCCTGGTTCACGATCTGGCGAGGCAGATCGAGGGACATGAAGTAGAACGGCAGAGAAGCCAGGACGACAGCGCAGACGATCAGCTGGTCGCGCTTTGAGTGTGTCCAAATATACCGGAAGAGGCTCTTTTCCATTGCCCAACGGTTACCACTTCTATACCCCTGAATGAACTTCTTTCCGATCTTGGGCACTGCCTTTTTGACCGGTGGGGACCATAGTAAGGTAGAGAAGGGCAGTGCATCGTCAATCGATGCGCCGGCCCGACCCTAAGAGGCAGCCGCATGGCAGACCTGGTGACGGACTTGAGTCAGGACGCGAGTCCTCCTCCGGCGAAGCCTGAGCGCTCCGGCGGCACAAGAGTCCTGATCTACAGCCATGACACCTTCGGACTCGGGCATCTGCGCCGGTCCCGGGCGCTCGCCAACGCCATCGTCGAAGACCGGCCGGGCACCTCGGTGGTCATCATCTCGGGCTCACCCGTCATCGGCAATTTCGAGTTCGGCAGCGGCGTGGACTATATCCGCATTCCTGGGGTCACCAAGCTGCCGGATGGGGATTACCGCAGCCTCAACCTCAATGTGAACCTGGACGAGGCGGTCGGCCTGCGCCAGGCGCTCATTCTTCAGGCGGCCAAAGCCTTCCAGCCGGATGTGTTCATCGTCGACAAGGAGCCGACCGGCTTCCGCGGCGAGGTTGTGCCCGCCCTCGAATACCTGAAGGCCGCAGGCTGCCGCCTTGTCCTGGGCATCCGCGACGTGATGGATGAGCCCGCACTTCTCGTGCCCGAATGGGTGCGCAAGGGTGCGAAGGAAGCGCTGATTCGCTACTACGACGAGATCTGGGTCTATGGCCTGAAGGACGTCTATCGGCCCCTCGCAGCCTTGAACCTGCCGGAGGATGTGGAAAACCGCATCACCTATACGGGCTATCTGCGCCGGGATGTGCCGCCCACCCCGTCCCTGACCAAATACCCCAAGATCACCAAGCAGCCGTTCATCCTCGTG
>JALYFY010000533.1 GCA_030777385.1 Pseudomonadota bacterium
CGGCATAGCCCTTCTGCACGAATAAGGATCGGCCTGCTTGGAGAAGCGCCGTTCTCGTAGCTTCGGCACGCTCCGGGTTGGTTCGCTTTTGTTGCATACATACAGCCTGTATGTTAGTTCTCTAAAACATGCAGACTGTATGCTATGCGGGAGAGGATGAACAGAGATGAAGATCACGAGCTATTATCCGGTGATCATGACGCGTGACGTCCACGGTACGGCTGCCTTCTACGTCGCGCATTTCGGCTTCCGGCCGGCTTTCACCAGCGACTGGTATGTCCATCTGCAGTTCAGCGGTGACGGATCCGTCAACCTGGCGGTTCTCGACAGCCGGCACAGCACGATTCCGCCCGAGGCCCGCCATCCTGCGTCCGGCCTGATCCTCAACTTTGAGGTCGAGGACCCCGATGCGGTCTACCGGGATGCTCAGGCGGCTAGGCTGCCTGTGCTCATTCCCTTGAGAGATGAACCGTTCGGGCAGCGGCACTTCATCACGGCCGATCCCAATGGCGTCCTGATCGACGTCATCAAGCCGATTCCCCCAAGTGCCGAGTTTGCCGCGCAGTATGCGGATGCGGCCCTGCCGCAAGCCCTCCCCTGACAAGCGCTCTCCTGAAATGCAAGCCTTGCCTTGAAGCGCCTGCCGGGGTGGGGCCGGTGCGCTCGCCGAGCCGTGCCGATTCCGGGTTCCCACCGATCCGCTTCATGCTCTAAAGAGACGCGACGACCTCACGGAGACAGATGTTGCGCGTCCTTGCCATCGATACCGCCCTTGGCGCCTGCTCGGCCTGCATCGTCCAGGCGGGGGAGCCGCTGCCGCTGGCGGTCGAGACCATACCCATGGATCGCGGCCATGCGGAGGCCCTGATGCCTCTCCTCGACCGGCTGTCCGCGCAGGTCGATGGCGGCTTCGAGAGCCTGGACCGGGTCGCGGTCACGGTTGGCCCCGGCAGCTATACCGGCCTGCGGGTCGGCATCAGCGCCGCCCGGGGCATCGGCCTTGCGGCGGGAATCCCGGTGGTTGGGGTTGCGACGCTGTCGGCTTATCTCGCCCCGCTCATGGTGGGCGAGAAGCGCGGGCTGTTCACCGCGGCCATCGACGCCAAGCACGGCCATATCTACATCCAGGCCATCGCGCCTGGCGGCCGCACCATCATTCCGGCCGGGCTGATGACCTACCGCGACGCCATCCGGCTTCTCGGCTCCGGTCCGATCATGATCGCCGGATCCGCAGCACCGCTCCTGGCCGCAGAGGCCCGCGCCCAGGGGGTCGAGGCCCTGATCAGCGATGCGTCGTCGCATCCCGATATTGCCTGGGTGGCCCGCCTCGGAACCCTCGCCGATCCGACTCAGGCCCTGCCGAAGCCGCTTTACCTGCGCGAACCCGATGCCAAGCCGCAGGATGGAGCCAGAATCGCCCGGCAATGAGCATTCTCGACCGGTTCCTCCACCCGCCTGCCCCGCACATCGAGCCCTTGGGAACCGAAGCGGCTTCGCGGCTCGCTGCCATCCATGCCTCGGCCTTCGCGCGGCCCTGGAGCACGCTGGACTTCGAGCGGCTGATAGCCGAGCGCGGCGTCATCGCCGACGGGCTCTTCCTGGGGCGCGCCGGCAAGCCCGCAGGCTTCGTCCTGTCGCGGATCGTCCTGGACGAGGCGGAGATCCTCACGGTTGCCATCGCGCCGGAGGCGCGGGGGAAAGGCCATGCGCGGCCCCTCCTGGTCCATCACCTCGACGCCCTCTCCCGCAGGGGTGTCACCCGGGTGCATCTGGAGGTGGAGGAGGGCAATGGTCCGGCCATCGCCCTCTACCGGCGCCTGGGTTTTCAGGAAACCGGCCGGCGGGAGGGCTATTACCAGAAAGCCGATGGAACGCGGGTCTCGGCCCTCACCATGGCTTTGAGCCTATAGCCCGCACCCGGCGTGTCGCTTATAAGCCTCCGCAGGGAGTGGAATGAGTCTTGGCCATTCGGAATAGCATATCTGCGAAATCACGCCGGTCGGACGCCATCGAGCGCGCCTGCCGCGACAAGGGCCTGCGCATGACCGGCCAGCGCCGGATCATCGCGCAGATCCTCGACTCCGCCGACGATCATCCCGACGTGGTGGAGCTGCACCGGCGCGCGGCCGAGGTGGACGACCGCATTTCGCTCTCCACCGTCTACCGGACGGTCAAGCTGTTCGAGACGGAAGGCATTCTGGAGCGGCTCGACTTCCGCGACGGCCGCTCCCGCTACGAGCAGGCGGCCCGGGAGCATCACGATCACCTCATCAACCTTGAAACCGGGGACGTGATCGAGTTCCGCTCCGAGGAGATCGAGGCGCTGCAGAACGAGATCGCCCGGCGCCTCGGCTACAAGGTCGTCTATCACCGGCTCGAACTGTACGCGGTGCCGCTGGACAAGGACGGCGAGTGACCAAGCCTGGCGTTCTCCTCCGACTTCTGCTTCTCGGCCTGTGCAGCCTTGTGCTCGTGCCGTTGCAGCTTGCTGCCTTGCGCTTCGGCTGGTCCTCGTTGCTGCACGTGCTGCCCATGTGGTTTCACAGAGCTCTTCTGAGGATCTTCAATGTGCGGGTGATCGAGCAGGGAACGCCGCCCGGCGACGCACCGACGATCGTGCTGTCCAATCACATCTCCTGGCTCGACATTCCGGTTATCGGATCCCTGCATCCCCTCTCCTTCATCGCCAAGTCCGAGATCGAGGGCTGGCCGGTGGTGGGCTTCATGGCGACGCTCCAGCGTTCGGTCTTCATCGACCGCGGGCGCCGCAAGGCCACGGCAGAAGTGAACGACGCGCTGGCCCACCGGCTGGTCAGGGGAGAGGTGATCGTGCTGTTTGCCGAAGGCACCACAAGCGACGGCAACCGGCTCCTGCCCTTTCGCTCCTCGCTGGTGGGCGCGGCCCAGACGGCGCTCATGCATGACAGCGTCGAGCATGTGTTTCTCCAGCCGCTCGCCGTCTCCTACACCCGCCGCAACG
>JALYFY010000534.1 GCA_030777385.1 Pseudomonadota bacterium
GTCCAAGGCCGACTGGCCAGCTGCCGAGAAGGCGGCTCAGGCAGGACTCGCAGTCTTTCCTGATGATGCTCCCCTAAGTAACTATCTCAGACCGGCATGAGGTCTGCGCTTCCCTGGGTGGGAGGCGTGTCGATGGGCAGGCCAAAGAAGGAACGTGAGCCGCTGCCGGCGATCTGGGAAGCACCGGACGAGTTGTGGGCGATGATCGAGCCGATCCTGGCGGAGCACGACCCGCCGAAGCGTGGGCCGAAGCGGATCGACCAGCGCCGCGCGCTGGACGCGGTCATCTTCCGGTTGCGGAGCGGCTGCCAGTGGAATCGCCTGCCGAAGGAGTACCCGGACGACAGCTCGGTGCATCGGACGTTCCAGCGGTGGGTGGGCCTGGGCATCTTCGACCGGATCTGGGGTGTGGTCCAGGAAGCGTGCGAGGACCTGGGCGGGTGCGACTGGGAGTGGCAGGCGGCCGACACCTCAATGGGCAAGGCCAGGATGGGGGGGACCTGGTCGGACCGAACCCGACTGACCGTGCCAAGCCCGGCGTGAAGCGTTCGATTCTGGTCGAGGCCGATGGCGGCCCGCTCGCGGTGGTGGTGGCCGGTGCCAACGTCCCCGATGCCCAGCTCCTTGCAAGGACTATCGAGGCGGTCGTCCTGGAGCGCCCGCCGGTCGAGGAGGGCTGGCCGCAGCACCTGTGTTTGGACAAGGGCTACGACAACGAGGACGGCTGGGGCGCCTGCATCGACCACGACTACGACCCGCACATAGCGCTCATTCGGGACGAACGACCGCCCCATCCGAAGCCCCATAAGCCCCGCAGGTGGGTAGTGGAACGGACGCTGGCGTGGCTCTCAAAGTGCCGAGCGATCCTGATTCGCTGGGACAAGAAGGCGAAGAACTACCTCGGTCTGCTCAAGCTCGCCTGCGGCCTGCTCTGGTTTCGCCGGTATCATCGACTCACCGGGAAGACGAGATGATGGGCCATGAGTCAGCACACCAGATTCCGGGAGCAAATCAAGGCGGCATGCCCCGATCTCGCGATCGAGACGGTCCACTGGAATGACTCAGGCCAATTCAATCACGTGATGATCGTCAACGGCGAGATCGTGTTTCGCTTCCCACGCTACGCCGAACAGGCCAGGAGCCTGCCGCGTCAAGCGCGCCTCCTTCGCCAGATCCGAGGCTACCTGAACGTCGCCATTCCAGACCCTATTTACGAGGGTGTGGACTCGGCCCTCCCCGGAGAAGCATTCATCGGCTACCCAATGATCCCCGGCATCCCGCTGCGGCGCGAGATGCTGGCGGCAGTCTCGCAAACGGCATTTCCGATCATCGTCGGTCAGATAGCTACGTTCCTGCACTCCCTCCACGGTGTGCCCACCAGCATCGTGAGTACCAAGCTGTCCAACCAGGACGGTCCCGACCGGTGGGCCGATCTCTACGCGCGCATTCGGGAGCGACTCTTCTCGTACATGCGGCCAAGCGCCAGGTCCGCCGTGACTCACCACTTCGAGGCGTTCCTGGGTGACCCCCAGAGCTTCGAGTACCAGCCAGTGATCCGCCATGGCGACTTCGGCGCGGGAAACATCCTCTTCGACCCGGCCTCCGAGAGGATTCACGGCGTCATCGACTTCGATGTCGCCGGGCTCGGCGACCCCGCGACGGATCTCTCCGTGGTGCTCGATCCTGGGGGCTTTGGCGCGGAGTTCGCCCAACGCTTCCGATCACGCTATCCCCTGACTGAAGCAGCCCTCGCTCGGGCCGACTTCTACCGGGGTACTTGGGCACTACAGGAGGCCCTCCATGGAATCGAAGCGAGTGACCGAGGAGCATTCGCGCGAGGAATCGCCCGCTACCGCTGACCAGCATCCGGGTCTGAGATAGTTACTTAGGCGCAAGCTACATGCCAGGCCATGCAGCCTCGGCGCTCGCCGGCGGCATGGCGCGTGCGAACGTGCTCCTTACACGGCGGGCCGCCCGACCAGCTCACTGAGCGCCCTCACAC
>JALYFY010000535.1 GCA_030777385.1 Pseudomonadota bacterium
GGCCATGGCCTCGACTGCGCATCGGCCCTGCCGCCTCGTCGATCCTCTCAGGCCCTTCCCGCTTAGCTCCCGCCGAGGGAATGCGCCCCGATCGGTTCCGGCCGGCTTGAAACTTTGTTTCCTATCCGGCGCGCCGGGCTCAGGGCACATCCGGTGCGGCCATCCGGAGAACGGGCCCAAGTCCGTACAAGGAGTATTGTAAAGCGGCTCCCAGCCTTGCACTATGGTGAGATGCCCCATGAGAGGGCCCTAGGGAGGATCGATGATGAAGCATTTACTCGCCGTAGGCCTGCTCGGAATTCCACTCGCGTTCAATGCGTCGTCCGCCATGGCCCAGAAAGCCATCGAACTCCATGGCGCCTCGCAATTCAATGATGATCACGCCTTCACGAAGTCCCTCGCCAAGTTCGGCGAGCTGACATCGGCCTGCTACGGCAAGCCCCTTAATATTATCCTGCACAAGAACAGCGAGCTCGGTCTCGAGAAGCAGTATTTCGAGTACATGTCGCAGGGCCGCGCGGTCGACTTCGCGATCGTCTCGCCGGCGCATATGTCGACCTTCTCCAAGGCGGCGCCCTTCATCGACGCGCCGTTCCTCTTCCGCGACCTGGCGCACTGGAACAAGGTGCTGGATCAGGATCTGCTGAAGCCGATCGCCGACGAAATCGCCACCCGCGCCGATGTGATGCTGATCGGGTACGCGGGCGGCGGCACCCGCAATATCTTCGTCAACAAGCCCGTCAGCAACATGGAGGAGTTGAAGGGCCTCAAGGTGCGCGTTCAAGGTGCGCCGATCTGGAGCCGCACCTTCGCGGCCGCCGGCATGTCGCCCACCGTGATCGCGTATAACGAGGTGTATAACGCTATCCAGAACGGCGTCATCGGCGCCGGCGAGAACGAGGCTGCCGGCGTCGAGCAGATGAAGTTCTTCGAGGTCGCGCCCAATCTGGCCATGACCGAGCACGCGATCACCATTCGGCCGATCGCATTCTCGGGCAAGACCTTCAAGAATCTTCCGCCCGACCTGCAGCAATGCGTCATCAAGGCCGGCAAGGAAGCCGGCGCGCACGGCCGCCAGATCGAGTCGAGTGAGGATTCTGCCAAGCTCGAAGCGCTGGAGAAGGCTGGCAGGTTGAAGCGCATCGCGTTCAAGGACCGCGATCAGATGAAGAAACTCGTCGATCCGGTGATGGCCGAGTACGCCAAGGAGATCGGCGCCGAGGATATCCTCAAGAAGATCAACGACATCAAGTAGCAGCCTCGACGATGCGGGCCGGGAGACGCCCGACCCGCATCGAACCGGCTTATGCTCCCTTGAAGTCGATGCCGAACATCGAAGCGGGACTGCAAGGGCGTGCAAGCCGCCACCTACAATCTGCTCTTCTCCTCTCGCACCTTTCGCGGGCGGCTCGACCAAGCTCTGAAACCCAAAGCCAGGGGGGCCTATGGCTGAAGCCGTCTCGCAGACGCGAAGTGTGTGGCGCAAGATGACACGCTGGTACAGCGCTTTTCTGTCATGGGTCCTGATGATTGCGGTTGCAATCCTGGTTCTGCCCGTGGCCCTTCAGATCTTCTCGCGCTTCACCTCCCTTATTCCCCACTATATCTGGACCGAGGAGCTGGCGCGCTTCCTCCTGGTCTGGACCGTGATGATCGGCGCCATGATCGGCGTGCGCGAAAGCAGCCACTTTGAGGTCGATGTCTGGCCGATTCTGTCGGGCCGGCCGGAAGCAGCCATCCGCCTCGCCTCACGCTTCGGCGTGCTGCTCATCGCCCTTGTGTTCGTCTGGTCGGGAATCGAGTTCACGCAGTTTGCCTGGTATCGCACCTCCGAACTTGCGGAACTGCCGCTTTGGCTCATCCACATCGCCTGGCCCATTGCAGGCTTCACCTGGCTCATTTTCCTTGGCGAACAGATGTGGGACGAGTTCAATGCCCTGATCGGCCGCAGGCCCCTTCCACCGGCCGATCCCGTTCCCAGCCCTGAGGGAGCTATCCGATGACCGGCGCGGTGCTGTCGCCGAACGAGGCGGCCCTGATCCTGTTCGGCATATTCTTCGCCATGATGACCTTGCGTGTGCCGGTGGCCTTCGCCCTTGCGCTCGCGTGCCTGCCGATCCTGATCATCGAACCGCGGCTCTCGGCCGTGACGCTGGTTCAGGAGACGTTCAACGCCTACAACTCCTTCATCCTGTTGGCGGTCCCGTTCTTCCTGCTGACCGCTAACCTGATGAACGTGGGCGGCATCACAGACCGGCTGATGAAGCTGTCGCGAACGATGGTCGGGCACTTTCCCGGCGGGCTTGCCCAGATCAACGTGGTCCTCTCGTTCTTCTTTGCCGGCATTTCCGGCTCGTCGACGGCCGATGCGGCCAGCCAGTCGAAGATCTTCATCGAGGCGCAGCGCAAGGAGGGCTACGACGATTCATTCTC
>JALYFY010000536.1 GCA_030777385.1 Pseudomonadota bacterium
CCTGTACCTTGTTGGTGGCGATGGCCTGAGCCGGATCGAGGCCCGCGAGCAGGAGGGCCGGCACGGTCAGCAGTCCGCCGCCTCCAGCAATGGAATCCACGAAGCCCGCAACAAAGGAGACCGCCGCGAGAGCGGCGATGATGTCGAAGCCGATATCGATCACGTCTACTGATTCTTGAACTCGGCCGCGCGCTTCCCGACGAAGGCCGCCATGCCTTCCTTCTGGTCGGCGGTGGCGAACATGGCATGGAAGAGACGACGCTCGAACCGGATGCCCTCGGCAAGCGACACCTCGTCAGCGCGGTTGATGGTTTCCTTCGTCATCATGGCGATGGGCAGCGACATGGACGCGATGGTCTCCGCCGTCTTCATGGCCTCGCTGAGCAGATCCGAAAGCGGCACCACCCGGGCGACCAGGCCGGAGCGCTCGGCTTCCTCAGCGCCCATCATGCGGCCGGTCAGGCACATCTCCATGGCCTTGGCCTTGCCGATGAGCCGGGTCAGGCGCTGCGTGCCGCCCATGCCGGGCATCACGCCGAGCTTGATCTCCGGCTGGCCGAACTTGGCGTTGTCCGCCGCGATGATGAAGTCGCACATCATGGCGAACTCGCAGCCGCCGCCGAGCGCAAAGCCCGCCACCGCCGCGATCATGGGCTTGCGCCGCCCCGACACCTTCTCCCAGCCGGAGAAGAAATCGGCCATGTAGGTGTGCGGATAGGTGAGCTCTGCCATCTCCTTGATGTCGGCGCCGGCCGCAAAGGCCTTGTCCGAGCCGGTGATGACGATGCAGCCGATGTTGTTGTCCGCCTCGAAGGCGTCGAGCGCCCGGTTCACCTCGCCGAGCAGCGTCGAGTTGAGAGCATTCAGGGCCTGGGGCCTGTTGAGCGTGATCAATCCCACCTTACCGCGCGTCTCAACGAGAATCGTCTCAAAAGCCATGCCGGCATCTCCTCCTCAATCGGGAGACACCGGTAGGCGAGGCTGTCAGGCCTCGCAAGTGGAAAACAGGGCTTTCGTTCTCAGGGGACGATCCGGCGGTAAAGGTGCCAGGTCGCATGCCCCAGGACGGGAAGCACCACCGCAAGCCCGATGAAAAGCGGGATGAAGCCTACGAACAAGAGAGCCCCGATGATGACGGCCCAGAGCAGCATCGGGCCGGGATTGGCCGCAACCGCCCGGATGGAGGTGAGGATTGCAGGAATCGCGCCGACGTTCCGGTCCAGCAGCAGCGGGAAGGACACCACGCTGATGCAGAACGCCACCGCACTGAAGATAAAGCCCAGGGCATTGCCCGCGATGATCAGCCACCAGCCGTTCCGGGTCGTGAACACCTCGCTCAGGAAGGCGCTCATCGATTCGGGAGCGTGCCAGCCGAACAGGGATTGGTAGAGCGCCTGGGCGGTCATCAGCCAGGCGAGGAAGATCACCATCAGCAGGACGCCCACGGCCGCAATGGAGCCCATGGCCGGCGAGCGGAAGAGATCCGCCATGCTTTGCCAGGAGATGTCCAGGCCCTGCTCCTTGCGGCGGCTGATCTCATAGAGGCCGATGGCCGCAATAGGGCCGACCAGGGCAAAGCCGGACATGAGCGGGAACAGGATCGGCAGCATGTTGTAGCCGAAGGCGAGGCCCGCAAAGAAGATGCCGATGATCGGGTACATGAGGCCGAGGAAGACGAGATGTGTCGGGGAGGACCAGAAATCGGCCATGCCCTGCCTCAAGGCATCCAGGAGATCGGCCGACCCGATGCGGCGGACCGGAATAGCCTCCGATATCGGGCCGGCCTGGGCATCGGGAAGGGGGTGGGAATCGGAGATGATGTACTTGGCCATGGCTGTCCCTCCTGAACTTTGTTCAAGTGGCCGCGAGACCAGTCATGCAGACGCTGCAGACGGGGAGTCGCAACCTGCCGAAGGGGAGGAGACTACGCCTCTCAAGCTCTTCTGTCGCCGGGGCGGCGATCACTTTCTTGAGGTTAGGAGCGCCTCTGGCATTCAGGGCAGTAGAAGGTGGAGCGCCCGGATTGCACCAGCCGGGCTACCGTGCCGGTGCAGCCGGGTGTTACGCAGGGCTCCTTCTCCCGGTCGTAGACCCGGAAGGAGTGCTGGAAATAGCCCAGCGAGCCGTCCACCTGCGCATGGTCGCGCAAGGTGGAGCCGCCCGCCTCCACGGCCTCCGTGAGCACGTCCCTGATGACCTCGGCGAGCTGGCGGGCCTTGTCCGTGGGCTCGCCATTGCTGCCGACAAGAGAGCCCGCAGGAGCCTCGGGATGGAGGCCGGTGCGGAACAGGGCCTCGCACACATAGATGTTGCCCAGGCCCGCGATCAGGCGCTGATCCAGCAGAGCCGCCTTCAAGGGCGTGCGCTTGCCGGCAAAGAGCCCCGCGATGGTCTCGCCCGAGAGCGCGTTGCCGAGAGGCTCGATGCCCATGCCGGCAAAATGCCTGGAGGTCTCGATCCCGGACCGGGGCACCAGATCCATGAAGCCGAAGCGGCGGGCGTCGTTATAGGTGACCGTCGCTCCGTTGGAGAGCTGAAAGACCACGTGGTCATGGGCTCCCAATCCCCCATGCTCGTGATGGAACTCGCCCGGCATGCGGGTGGTGCCCCCTTGGGTCACGAGGAAGCGGCCCGACATGCCTAGATGCATGATCAGCACCTCGCCGGAGGAGAGATCGGCCAGGAGATACTTGGCCCGGCGGCCTAAAGATCTGACCTCCTGCCCCTCCAGGCGCTCGGAGAACCGGTCGGGGAAGGGGAAGCGCAGATCGGGGCGGCGCTGGATCACCTTGGTGAAGCGGGCTCCGACCATGGCGGGCTCCAGGCCGCGGCGCACGGTTTCGACTTCGGGCAGTTCAGGCATCAACCATCTCTCGGCTTCTTGAGGGCTCTTACATAGCCATCCGGTCCCGCTTCCGCTATGGATCGCCCCAACAGGCCACGAGAGGTTTTGCCAGATCATGACCGATGAGAACACCCATTTCGGGTTCCAGTCCGTGCCGCTCGGCGAAAAGCAGGACAAGGTCAACGAGGTCTTCCGCTCGGTAGCGGGCCGCTACGACCTGATGAACGACCTCATGTCGGCAGGCCTGCACCGGGTCTGGAAGGACGCGCTGATATCGACCCTGCGTCCGCCCCGCAACCGGCCGTTCCGTCACCTCGATGTTGCCGGCGGCACCGGGGACGTGGCCTTCCGCATCCTCGACCAGGGCGGCTTGCAGACCCAGGTGACGGTGCTCGACATCAATGGCGAGATGCTGAAAGTGGGGGAGGAGCGGGCCGGCCGCCGTTACGAGGGCCGCATCAGCTTTGTCGAGGCCAATGCGGAGGAGCTGCCGCTCGAGTCCAGGACCTATGACGCCTACACCATCGCCTTCGGCATTCGGAACGTGCCGCGTATCGACGCGGCGTTGCGCGAGGCGCACCGGGTCCTGAAACCCGGCGGACGCTTCCTGTGCCTCGAATTCTCGAAGGTGGACGTGCCGGTGCTCGACAGGATCTACGACGCCTATTCCTTCAATGTCATCCCGCGCCTTGGGCAGATGGTGACGGGCGATGCGGAGTCCTACCAGTATCTCGTCGAGTCGATCCGCCGCTTCCCGACGCCTGCCGCCTTCGCGCGGATGATCGAGGAGGCGGGCTTCAGGCGCGTCACCCATCGCGCGCTCACTGCCGGTGTGGTTGCCATTCACTCGGGCTGGAAGATCTGACAGGTGATTGGAAGCTTCGTTCACTTGGTCCGGAACCTGCATGCCGGCTTCGTCCTCGCTCGCGAGGGCGCGCTCGCGCTCGTCGATCCCAGCGCCCTGCCGCCTGCTGCGCGCCTCGCCCTGCGGATGGCGCGCCTCATCGAGCGGCCGCAGGCCGAGGAGGGCTCGGCCCGGCTCTCCAAGGCGCTGACCCGGCTCGGGCCCTCTTACGTGAAGTTCGGCCAGTTCCTGGCAACCCGCCCCGACATCGTCGGCGTGGCGGCGGCCCGCGACCTGGAGCGGCTGCAGGACCGCATGCCGCCCTTCCCGAGGGCCGAAGCCGTGCGCATGGTCGAGATCGCCCTCGGCCGCCCCCTCGACATGCTGTTCCTGGAGTTCAGCGAGCCGCTCGCCGCCGCTTCCATCGCGCAGGTGCACAAGGCCCGTATCCGCACCCAGGAGGGTGAGGAGACCGTTGCGGTGAAGGTGGTGCGGCCCGGCGTCCGCGAGGGCTTTGCCCGCGACCTGCAGGCCATGCGCGCCGCAGCCCGCCTGTTCGAACGCCTCGTGCCCGACGCCCGCCGCCTCAAGCCCCTGGAGATCGTGGAGGCGCTCGCCCGCTCCGTGGCCGTCGAGATGGACCTGCGCCTGGAGGCTGCCGCCGTCTCGGAGCTGGCGGAGAACACCCGCGACGATCCCGACTTTCGCGTGCCCAAGCCTGAATGGGATCTCACGGCGCGTGACGTGCTCACCACCACCTGGATCGACGGCATCCGCCTCAGCGACCTCAAGGCCATCGAGGCTGCAGGCTTCGACCGGGTGGCGCTCGGGCGCACGGTGATCCAGTCCTTCCTGCGCCATGCCATCCGCGACGGCTACTTCCACGCCGACATGCATCCGGGCAACCTGTTCATCGACCCGGAAGGGCGACTGGTAGCCGTCGATTTCGGCATCATGGGGCGGCTCGGCATGAAGGAGCGGCGCTTCCTGGCCGAAATCCTCCTGGGCTTCATCCGCCGCGACTACCTGCGGGTGGCGCAGGTGCATTTCGAGGCCGGCTACGTGCCGCCGCATCACTCGGTGGAGGATTTCGCCCAGGCCATCCGGGCCATCGGCGAGCCGATCCACGACCGGCGGGCGGACGAGATCTCCATGGCGAAGCTGCTCACGCTGCTCTTCGAGATCACGGCGCTGTTCGACATGGCGACCCGCATCGAGCTGGTCATGCTGCAGAAGACCATGGTGGTGGTGGAGGGCGTGGCCCGCAGCCTCGATCCCAAGCTCGACATGTGGACCACTTCGGAGCCCGTGGTGCGCGACTGGATCGAGCGCAATCTCGGCCCCCTCGGGCGCGCCGAGCAGGCGGGCCGGGGCCTGTGGACGCTCGCCGGCGTCATCGGCGACCTGCCGGAGCTGGCGCTTCGGGCCGAGCGGGTGCTCAACCAGCTCGAGGACGTGACGGCGCGGGGCGTGTCCCTCAACCAGGACAGCGTCGCCGCCATCGGCCGGGCCGAGGCGCGGGGCAACCGCTGGGGTGTGGCGGCCTTGTGGATTATCGCGGCCTCGCTGATGATCATGCTGTTCAGAGGCTACGCATGACGGCACTTCACGGCAAACGCATCCTCCTCGTTATCGGCGGCGGCATCGCAGCCTACAAGTCGCTCGATCTCATCCGCCGCCTGCGGGAGCGCGGCGCCACCGTGCGCTGCATCCTCACGAACGGCGCCCAGCAGTTCATCACGCCGCTGGCCGCCTCGGCGCTCACCGGCCAGCGCTCGCATACGGACCTCTTCGACCGCGAGGACGAGGCCGATATCGGGCATATCAAGCTGGCCCGCGACGCGGATGCGATCGTCGTGGCACCCACTACGGCCAATCTCATGGCCAAGATGGCCGGCGGCCATGCGGACGATCTCGCCTCCACGGTGCTGCTCGCCACGACGCTTCCCATCCTGATCGCGCCTGCCATGAACGTGCGCATGTGGCTGCATCCGGCAACCCAGCGCAATCTCGGGACCTTGAGGGCCGACGGCGTTCATGTGGTCGGCCCCAACGAGGGCGCCATGGCGGAAGCCGAGTTCGGGCCTGGGCGCATGGCGGAGCCCCTGGAGATCGCGGAGGCCGTCGAGCGCCTGCTCGCGCCCCCGGGGCCGCTGTCCGGCAAGCATGTGATCGTCACCTCCGGTCCCACGCACGAGCCCATCGATCCGGTGCGCTACATCGCCAACCGCTCCTCGGGCA
>JALYFY010000537.1 GCA_030777385.1 Pseudomonadota bacterium
CCGCCCTTCGCCATCATCGGGCGCAAGAGCCGGGGCGTCTCCAAGGAGGTGTCGAGCCTCCAGGGCAGGAAGTTCGGCGCGCCCGCCGCCGACGGGGCCTATGCGCAATGGCCGATCTTCAAGACCGTCAACAAGATCGATGATTCCAGCATGAGGTTCGAGAATGTGGGCTTCCCGGTTCGCGAGCCCATGCTGGCGCAAGGGGAGGTCGATGCGGTCTTCGGCTTCTCCATGTCGTCCTACATCAACCTGAAGTCCCGCGGCGTGCCGGCGGACGACATCGTGGTCATGCTCATGAGCGACTACGGGGTCGACCTCTACGGCAACACCATCATCGTGTCGCCGAAATTCGCCCAGGAGAAGCCCGAGGCCGTGAAGGGCCTGCTGCGCGCCATCATGAAGGGCGTGCAGGACACGGTGAAGGACCCCTCCAGCGCCGTGGACGCGGTCATCAAGCGCAACGACGTGGCCAAGAAGGACGTGGAGCTGGAGCGCCTCAGGATGGTGCTGGATCAGAACATGATCACCCCCTGGGTGAAGCAGAACGGCTATGGGGGCATCGACAAGGATCGCTTCGCCAAGGCCCTCGACCAGATCGGCCTGACCTTCAACTACAAGGCCAAGCCCAAGGTGGAGGATGTGTTCACCGACGGGTTCCTTCCCGCCGCCGACCAGAGGAAGGTGAACTGATCATCGCGGGGCCCGGGCGCATGGCCGCCCGGGCTTCTTCACCCTGAAGGCGGCCCCCTTTCATGAAATCCTTCGTCGATATTCACGACGTCACCCATGTCTATGCCCGGGCCGAGGACGGCGTGCCCGCGGTCAGGAATCTGAGCCTGAAGGTCCAGGAGGGCGAGTTCGCCGCCATCGTCGGGCCGTCGGGCTGCGGCAAGTCCACGCTCATGAAGCTCGCCACGGGATTGCAGTTTCCCCGGGAGGGCACCGTGATCGTCGATGGCCGGGAAGTGGGCGCGCCGGTGAAGCTCGCCGGCATGGCGTTCCAGAACCCCACCATGCTGCCCTGGCGCACCACCCTCGACAACATCCTCCTGCCCCTGGAGATCGTGGAGCCGCACCGCTCGCGCCTGCGCCGCAACAAGGCGGAGTATGTGGCCAAGGCTGAGGCCCTGCTCGGTCAGGTCGGCCTTAAAGGACAGGGGCAGCGGTTTCCCTGGCAATTGTCGGGCGGGATGCAGCAGCGCGCCTCCCTCTGTCGCGCCCTGATCCATGAGCCCAAGCTCCTCATGCTCGACGAGCCGTTCGGGGCGCTGGACAGCTTCACCCGCGAGGAGCTGTGGTGCGTGATCCGCGACCTGCACGCGGCCCAGAAGGTGACGATCATCCTGGTCACCCACGACCTGCGCGAGGCGGCCTTCCTGGCGGACCGCATCTTCTGCATGAGCGCGCGCCCCGGCCGCATCGTGGCGGAGCGGGAGGTGGATTTCCCGCGCCCGCGGGACCTGGAGATTACCTATACGCCGGAATTCGCCGCCCTCGTCCACGAACTGCGCGGCCACATCGCGCAGGCGCGCAACGCGGCCTGAGATCGCCCATGAACAACAAGAACAAGCTGGCCCTGGCGCCCTGGGTCTTCACCATCGGCTTCTTCGCCCTGTGGGAGATCGTCTGCCGGCTCCTGAACGTGTCCAGCTTCATCCTGCCCGCGCCCTCCACCATCCTGCTGGCGGTGTGGGAGTATCGCACCCAGCTCGCCTATCACGCCATGCATACCCTCTGGATGACCCTGGCGGGGTTCGGTCTTGCGGTCGTCTTCGGCCTTCTTCTCGGGATGGTGCTGGGCTCGTCGCGGCTCATCAATGCGGGCAGCTATCCGCTCCTCGTCGGATTCAACTCCATTCCCAAGGTCGCCGTGGTGCCGATCCTGGTGTTCTGGTTCGGCGTCGGCTGGGTGCCGCCGGTGATGACGGCCTTCCTGATCTCGTTCTTTCCCATCGTGGTGAATGTGGCTACCGGCATCGCCACCGTGGAGCCCGAGATGGAGGATGTCTTAAGGGCGCTAGGCGCCTCGAAGCGCGACATCGTCTTCAAGGTCGGCGTGCCCCGCTCCATGCCGTATTTCTTCGGGTCCCTGAAAGTGGCCATCACGCTGGCCTATGTGGGCTCCGTGATCGGCGAGCAGAACGCCTCGAACGTGGGCATCGGCAACCTGCTGACGCGCGCCTCCGCCGCCTTCGAGGTGCCCCTCGTCTGGGCCGCCCTCGTGGTGCTCGCCGTGCTCGGCGTGTTCATGTACGCGATCACGGCCTATGTGGAGCAATCCATGACCGGCTGGGCGCAGCGCTCGCAGATGGCGGCTTAAGAAGCCACTTTTTTGCGGCGAGCCGTTCTGAGCGTCATCCCGGACGAAGCGCAGCGAAGATCCGGGATCGTGTGCAGAACAAAGCACCTGAAATGCCATTGCCATTCCCGCGCAGGCGGGAATCCATATCCGCTGACGGTGCCCAGTTTAGCGCCGCCTGTGGCTATGGATCCCGACCTTCGCCGGGATAACAGTGCCATTCTCGTCCTGCGATCCCGGGTTCTGCTGCGCAGCCCCAGGATAACGGTGGCCGTCCAAGGGTTTGTTGTACTTGCTCCGCAAGCACCTTCAACGCCTCAACGACAGCGGATTATCGGATAGCGCCGCCGCATCCGGCCGGTCAATGGCCGGTTTGCCGAGAAAGGCGTCCCAGAGCCTTTCCACCATCTCGCGCTCGAGATCATCCACGATGAACAC
>JALYFY010000538.1 GCA_030777385.1 Pseudomonadota bacterium
CCGAAGCCCTGCCGCGTAGGCGTGCTCACCCGCGGGCCGCCATGTTCCACCCAGGAGAATTGGAGCATCGGCTGCTCCTCCTGCACGATCTGCCAGCTGACCTCCACCTGTCCGCCGAAGGTGGAGAGGGCACCGTGCTTGGCGGCGTTGGTGGTAAGCTCGTGGATCGCCATGCCGATGGGCACAGCTGCCTCCGAGGGCAGCTCCACATGAGGACCCTCCATGGTGATGCGGTTTCGCGCCTCGTCCTCGTAGGGTCCGAGTTCCGTCTGGACCAGGTCCTCAAGGGCCGCCTTCTGCCACAGATCTTCGGTGAGCAGGTTGTGGGTGCGGGCGAGCGATACGATGCGGCCGACGAACCCTTGGTAGAACTCGTCGATGCTGGAAGCCGTGCGGGCAGTGGAGCCGACGATGGCCTGCACGTTGGCAAGGGTATTCTTGACCCGGTGATGCAGCTCTCGGATCAGCAGCTGCTGGCGCTCCTCAGCGTGCTTGCGGTCGGTGATGTCCTGGACGACCCCGGTCATGCCCCCCAGCGTGCCGTCCTGATTGTAAGTGACCTGGCCCTGAGCGGCGACCCAGACCTGAACATCGTCGTTCAGACGCCTGACCCTGAGTTCGGTGCTGAACTGGGTTTGGTTTTGAACGGCGTTCATCTTGGATTCGATCATCCGAGGCAGATCGGATGGATGTATTTGCCTCGCCAATTCCTCTTTCGGGATCGACCCGCGAGGAAGCCCGAATATTTCGGCGGCCCTGTCCGAGAGGGCGAACACATCCGTGGCGACATCCCAGCTCCAGTCGCCCATCTTGGCTGCCTGCAGGGCGATGCGAAGCTGCTCCTCGCTGGCCCTGAGGGCTTCTTCCGTCACCTTCAGATCATGGATGTCGACGCTGGTGCCGACCCAGCCCTTGAACTCTCCCGTTGGGGAGTGGATGGGGGCGCCTTGGATCAGATGCCAACGATAGACGCCCTCATGCGACCTGTAGCGCGCCTCCGTCACATAGGGCGTGTGGAGGGTGACGACCGGTACGAGCTCCTCGCTCATCCTCGCCATGTCGTCGGGATGAATGGCCCGCGTCCAGCTGTGCCCAAGCGCTTCTTCGGGAGATAGGCCCGAATAGGTCACCCAGCGCTCGTTGGTATAGAGCAGCTCGGTCTTGGGATTGAGGATCCACACGAGCGCAGGGAGCGATTCCGCAATCAGGCGGAAGCGGGCATCGGTTTCGCGCAGCTCAAGCTCGGCCCGCGCCTTCTCCACGGCCGTCCAGGTTCGCTCCGCCACATCCTCGACCAAGGACAATTCGTCGCCGAACCAGGCTCGGGGCTCGGACGAATGCATATAGAGGACAGCAGTCAGCTTCTGGTTCTTGAGAAGGGGGACCGCGAGCGCCGAGCGGGCATTGATCGTGCTGTAGGCGGCCTGGACGTCGGTGTTGTCCGCACGCGGATCGTTCTTGATATCCTCGACGAAGATGGGCCGACCCTGCTTGAGTTCGGCCATCATGCTGGGGAGAAAATCGTAGAGGCGGTATGCCCGGCCCTCATTGCCGATGGCGCCCTTGGACCATTCACGCTCCACCAGGATGACGCCGCGCTCCTCGTCGACCTCGCCGTATCCGGCGCAATCCACCTTCAGGAAGCGCCCCAGGCTCTTGGCCGTGACCTCCATGATCGCATCAGGATCGTCGAGGCTGCGCAGCTGGTCGTTCAGGTCCAAGAGGAATTCCTGCCGGCGCTGGGCCGTATGCATGTCCTCCTTGGCCTTTTCGCGCGCCGTCACATCCTGGGTGATTCCCATAAGACGCACAGGCTTGTCGCCCTCGAAAATCGCACCGCCCCGGACGAGAACGCGGCCGATGCGCCCGTCGGGCCGAATGACCCTGTACTCGACATTGAAGTCGGTCTTCGTCTTGAGGGCGAAGACCATGGCCTGATTGAGCCGCTCCACATCGCCCGGATGAATGATCTTCTGAAAATCGTCATAGGTCAGGGATGCGTCCGGCGGGAGCCCCAGATTGGCCTTGAACGTCGCGGTCCCGGTGATCTGGCCGGTGTCCAGATCACGCTCCCAAGCGCCGACCTTGCCGATGTCGAGCGCCATCCGCAACTTGCCGTTGCTCAGGCGCAGGGCGTCCTCCGCGTCGCGCAGGCGGCGCTCCAGATCCGCAAGGCGCTGCCGGTCGCCCTCCCCATAGGGGGTTCCATCGGCGACCGTTTCTGAATGGCCCCTTTCGGTCATCGACGCGTACTCTCGAAATCCTCAATGTCCCGTAGCGCCTCAACTTGTGCGGCAGGATACGGTACAACGAGACATAGGGCTCCGCGTCAAGTCTGAAAGTCCCCGGCGCACTTCAATGCGAAAGTATAGGCCAGCGCTACCTCCTCAAGCCGGTCGAAGCGGCCCGCTGCGCCCCCATGGCCTGCCTCCATGTTCAGCTTGAGCAGGATCGGTCCACCGCCTGTCATCGTAGCCCGGAGCCGGGCTGCCCACTTTGCTGGCTCCCAGTAGGTGACCCGCGGGTCGGTGAGGCCCGCAAGCGCCAGGATGGCCGGATAGGTCTGCGGCTTCACGTTGTCGTAGGGCGAGTAGGACAGGATCGTGTGGAAGGCGGCCTCGTCGGCAGCCGGGTTGCCCCATTCGGGCCATTCGGGCGGCGTGAGGGGCAAGTCGCTGTCGAGCATGGTGTTGAGCACGTCCACGAACGGCACTTCGGCGATGATTCCCGCAAACAGCTCCGGCGCCAGATTCGCCACCGCCCCCATGAGCATGCCGCCCGCGCTGCCGCCATGGGCGACGATCCGCCCACGGGAGGTGTAGCCTGCCTGTATCAGGGCCTCGCCGCAGGCGATAAAGTCGGTGAAGGTATTGGTCTTCTTCTCCCGCTTGCCGTCCATGTACCAGCGCCAGCCCTTTTCCGTGCCGCCCCGGATGTGCGCGATGGCATAGACGAAGCCCCGGTCGACAAGGGACAGGATCCCCGTGCGGAAACCCGCCGGCATGGACATGCCGTAGGAGCCATATCCGTAAAGCAGGCAGGGGGCGGAGCCGTCGAGCGCCACCTCCTTGCGGTGGATGAGCGAGACGGGAACCTGCTCCCCGTCCGGAGCGGTGGCGAACAGGCGGCGGGTGACGTAATCGGCCGGGTTATGGCCGCTGGGCACTTCCTGCCGCTTGCGGAGAGTGCGCTCTCCCGTGCGCAGGTTGTAGTCGATAACCTCGCTCGGCGTGGTCAGGGACGAGTAGTGGTAGCGGATCACATCCGTGTCGAACTCGTAGCCTGCGGAAAAGCCGAGGGAGTATGCCTCCTCATCGAAGGCGACCGTTTCCTCGCGTCCTGTTGCAAACTCGCGCAGCACGATGCGCGGATTCGCATCCTCGCGCTCGAGGCGCACGAGATAGCGGGCCAGTGCCACCACGGACAGAATCATGGTGCCGGGACGGTAGGGCACGAGATCGCGCCAGTTGGCGCGGCCGGGCGCCGCTACGGGGGCCGTTACGATCTTGAAGTCCTCTGAGCCATCCGCATTGGTGAGGATGATCAGGCTGTCCCCGTGATGCTCCACGTCATATTTGAGCTGGAGCGTGCGGGGCTCGACAACCCGCGGCGCAGCCGACGGGTCGGTCCGGTCGAGCAGCCAGATCTCGGATGTTTCGTGATCGCTTGCTTCGATGAGCACGAAAGCATCCGACTGCGTGGTCCCAAGCTTTACGAAGAAACCGGGGTCCTTCTCTTCGTAGATCACCTGATCCTGGTCGATGCTTGAGCCCAGGAGGTGGCGCTTGACCCGCACGGGCCGATGGTTCTCGTCGAGCTCGACATAATAGAAGCCGGAGGAATCGCTGAGCCACACGGTGCTGCCGGAGGCCTGAGGCACTTCATCAGGCAGATCGGTGCCGCTTTCGAGATCCCGCACCCGGATCGTGAAGTATTCCGACCCTTTGATGTCCGCGCCCCAGGCCATGAGGCGATGATCCGGAGAGTGGTCGGCGGCGCCCAGGTCGAAGAAGGGGTGGCCTTGCGCCTCCTTGTCCCCGTCCAGCATGATCGTCTCGGCTCCGCCGTCGCGGGGCTGGCGGCAGACGAGGGGATGCTGTCCGCCTTCGCGAAAGCGGGTGAAGTAGGCAAAGGCGCCATCGGGATCCGGAACGGAGGAATCATCCTCCTTGATGCGGCCGCGCATCTCGGCAACGAGACGCGCCTGAAAATCCTCCGTGCCGGCGAAAGCGGCGGCCGCATAGGCGTTCTCCTGCTCGAGGCAGGCGCGAATTGACGGATCCAGTGCCTCCGGGTTCTTGAGCACCTCCTTCCAGTTCTCATCCTTCAGCCAAGCGTAATCGTCCTGAACTTGGATGCCATGAACATCGAACGCACGCGGTTTGGCAGGAATTGCCGGAGCAGCAGGCAGGGACGGGAAGAGGAGGCGCTCGGGTTTCATGAAATCATCCGGATCAGATCGTCGGGGAGGGGGCGATTATGCACAGATAACTCGCTTTTCCCACGGCAGGTCCGGATCGGGCTCAGCAAACGCCACCAGCGTTAAGGAGAAGCGCCTTTCAGGCTACTTCTTCAGGCTCAAGTCATGATTATTGTGTGACCAAAGCCTTAACCTGTGGCGGGAGCCATTAAATTTCAGGTGTGGGTTTATTGCAAAGTGAAAGTTAATACGAAGTTTTCCAAAGTTTTCCTTTTGAACATCTTGCAATGGGATTAAATTTGACATACCTGACGAGCGAGCACGATTTCTGTGCAATTACGGTGCGGCTCAAGGATGAAGTAAGCATTGCTTCAGACAAGAATGTTCAAATATAGGTTGAAAAGCTTTTTTGAGCTATTCTAAAGAGCCGGAAAGGAAGAAAATCAAAATGAGCGACAACATCGCTGCTTCAAATTACATCGAGCTGGCTGCGGATATCGTTTCAGCGTACGTGAGCAATAACTCCGTTCCTTCAGGCGAGCTTCCGAC
>JALYFY010000539.1 GCA_030777385.1 Pseudomonadota bacterium
GCGGCTGGAAGGTGCGCTTCTCGGACCGCCTCGAGGAGACGCCTCCGCCGTCTGAGCTCGAACTCACCACCCTGCGCGAGCTTCAGGCAAGAACCGAAAAGGCTCACGGCGGGAAGAAGGGAAGCTAACATGCGTGAAGCTTATATCTGCGCCTATGTGCGCACCCCCATCGGCCGCTACGGCGGCGCCCTGTCCGGCGTACGCGCGGACGATCTGGCCGCCGTTCCGCTGAGGGCCCTGATGGAGCGCCACCCGAACATCGACTTCGAGGCGGTCGAGGACGTGTTCTACGGCTGCGCCAACCAAGCGGGCGAGGACAACCGCAACGTAGCCCGCATGGCCGTGCTGTTGGCAGGCCTGCCCGGCTCCATTCCTGGCACCACCATCAACCGCCTCTGCGGCTCCGGCATGGACGCGGTTATCGCCGCCGCCCGCGCCATCAAGGCCGGCGAGGCGGAGATGATGATCGCCGGCGGCGTCGAATCCATGTCGCGTGCCCCCTTCGTGATGCCCAAGGCCGACACGGCCTTCTCCCGCAACGCCGAGATCTTCGACACCACCATCGGCTGGCGCTTCATCAACCCGCTGATGAAGAGCCAATACGGCGTCGATTCCATGCCCGAGACCGGTGAGAACGTGGCGGCGGATTTCGGCGTCTCCCGCGGGGACCAGGACGCTTTCGCCCTGCGGTCCCAGAAGAAGGCGGCTGCGGCTCAGGAGAACGGTCGCCTGGCGCGCGAGATCGTGCCGGTCACGATCCCGAAGCGGAAGGGCGATCCTGTCGTCGTGGACAAGGACGAGCATCCGCGCGGTGACACCAGCCTCGAGATGCTGGCAAAGCTCCCGACGCCGTTCCGCAAGGAAGGCACGGTCACGGCCGGCAATGCATCCGGCGTCAACGACGGCGCTGCGGCCCTGATCGTTGCCTCTGAGGAGGCGGTTCGAAAGTACGGCCTTGAGCCCATCGCGCGGGTTCTCGGCGGGGCCACTGCCGGCGTTCCGCCGCGGATTATGGGAATCGGACCCGCTCCCTCGACAAAGAAGCTGTGCGCGCGCCTCGGCTTGAAGCCGTCGGACTTCGACGTGATCGAGCTGAACGAGGCTTTTGCCAGCCAGGGCATTGCCGTTCTGCGCGAGCTCGGCCTGCCCGAGGACGCGGAGCACATCAACCCAAACGGCGGGGCGATCGCCCTGGGCCACCCCCTCGGCATGTCGGGCGCCCGCATCACGGGCACAGCTGCATTGGAACTGAAGCTCACGGGCAAGAAGCGCGCGCTTGCTACCATGTGCGTTGGCGTGGGGCAGGGCATCTCCATCGCTCTCGAAGCGGTCTGACGCAGGGTTTCTTCATGTTGAAAACGCTCCCGTTTCCCCTGTTGCAGGCTCTCGTCGGTGACGAGGAGGTGGGGGCGCTCTTTTCCAATGAGGCTGAACTTGCGGCCATGCTGCAAGCCGAGGCAGCGCTCGCCGAGGCGGAGGCTAAGGCCGGGTTGATCAGCGACGATGCGGCCCGGCAAATTGCCGAGACCTGCGGGTCCTTTCAGGCCGACTGGAACAAGCTTGCCGAAGGCTTGTCTAGGGATGGCGTGATCGTCCCGGAGTTCGTCAGGCAGTTGCGCGCTGCTGTTGGCGAAGATCATGCCAAAGCCGTTCACCTTGGCGCGACCAGCCAGGACATTATCGACACCGCACTTGTGCTGCGCCTGAAAGCCGTGATCGACATCTTCGACCGCCGTCTCGATGCTCTTTTAGGCGCTCTTCACAGCCTGAAGGACCGGGACGGATCGGTACCGCTGATGGCCCATACCCGGATGCAGCAGGCGCTGCCCTTCACGGCATCTCACAAGATCGACACCTGGATTCAGCCCCTGGAACGGCATCGGGATGCGCTGCAGTCCCTTGCTTCGCGTCTGCTGGTCGTCCAGCTCGGCGGCCCCATCGGCACGCGCGGCGAACTGAAAGGCCTTGGCGATGCCGTTGCCGAGGATATGGCTGCCATTCTCGGCCTTGGGTCTGCGCCGTCCTGGCATTCGCAACGGGACCGCATCGGCGAGCTTGCCGCCTTCCTGTCT
>JALYFY010000540.1 GCA_030777385.1 Pseudomonadota bacterium
GCCCGCGCGGTCCGGTCTCGATCGATCCGCAGACCCGCGACATCGTGCAGAACATCTATGTGCGCAAGGTGGAGCGGGTGAACGGGGAGCTCTACAACGTGGAGTTTGCCACGATTGCCAACGTCAAGGACCCGGTGAAGGCTGCCAAGTCCAACTGATCGCCACGCCAGGGAAGCGTCGCAACCTAAGCGGCGCTTCTTCATCTGTATACATAACCGTTAAGATGGTCCAGCAATGCTGCTCTGCAACATCGAAACTTCACCGAAATAGCCGTTCGTATGATTGCTCCATCAACAGCTCTGTATACAATCTGCATCCGTGGAGGAAGACAATGACCGATGCGCGATCTTTTCCGCTGAACGCCTGGTATGCCGCGGCCTGGAGCCATGAGATAAAGCATGAGCTGGCAGCGCGCACCATCTGCAACAAGGACATGGTGCTCTACCGCCGCTCGGACGGCGAGGTCACGGCCCTGGAGGACGCCTGCTGGCACCGGCTGCTGCCGCTGTCCATGGGGCATCTCAAGGGCGACGAAGTGGTCTGCGGCTATCACGGCCTCGTCTTCAACGCGGCCGGGCGCTGCACTTACATGCCCGCGCAGAAGACCATCAATCCGTCGGCCTGCGTGCGCGCCTACCCGGTGGCCGAGCGGCATCGCCTCGTCTGGGTGTGGCCCGGGGACCCCGCGCTGGCGGATCCGGCCAAGATCCCGGATTTCCACTGGAACGACGGCACCGACTGGGTGGGCGAGGGCGGCACCTTCTACAGCCTGAAATGCGACTACCGCCTCGTCATCGACAACCTGATGGACCTCACCCACGAGACCTACGTGCACGCGGGCAGCATCGGCGACGAAGCGATCACCAGCTCACCCTTCGATGTCACGCACACCGACAGCACAGCGACCGTGACCCGCTGGATGATCAACATCGAGCCGCCGCCCTTCTGGGCCAAGCAGCTCGACCGGCCGGGCGCACATGTGGACCGCTGGCAGATCATCTACTTCCAGGCACCCTCCACCGTGGTGGGCGATGTGGGCGTGGCGGTGACCGGAACGGGCGCTCCCGAAGGGGATCGCTCGCAGGGCGTCAACGGCGCCTTCCTGGCGGCCATTACGCCGGCAACGGACAAGAGCTGCCACTACTTCTGGAACTTCGTCAGAACCTTCCGGACCGACGACGAGCAGCTCTCCCGGGACATCAACAAGGCTCACGTCAACGAGGGCAAGGGCGTCTACGACCAGGACCACGTGGTGCTCGAAGCCCAGCAGATCGCCATCGACAGAAACCCGAGGATGCCGTTCTACAACCTCAACATCGACGCCGGCGCCCTCTGGGCCCACAAGCTGATCGACAGGATGTTGGAGGCTGAGCACGGGCAGCCGCTGCCGCTGCCCAGCGAGGCTGCCGAGTAGGCTTCACCATGGGCAAGCAAGTCGATTGGCGCAAAGGCACCTTACGTTCGGTGCGGGACCTCACCTCCGACATCCGGCTCTTCGAGATCGAGCCGGAGGGGGAGTTCGTGGCGCCGACGCCGGGCAGCCATATCAATGTGGGGGTGCAGATCGGAGAAAGGCCGGATGTCCGGTCCTACTCCATCGTCGGCTCCTGCCATGATGGGCTCTACAGGATCGCCGTGAAGCGGCTGCGCGACAGCCGTGGCGGGTCTCTCTACATGTGGAGCCTACAGCTCGGCGCCCAGCTCAGCGTTTCGACGCCCGGCAACCACTTCGATCTCAGCCTCGGGCGGCCGGAATACATCCTGCTTGCAGGCGGGATCGGCATCACGCCGATCTTCACCATGGCCCTGGCGCTCGCCCATGCGGGCGCGAATTTCCGCGTTCTCTACGCCTGCCGCAGCCGGCAGGACATGGCCCTGGCTGCCGAGTTGCAGGAACGGATTGGCGATAAGCTGCAGATGTTCCTCGACGAGGAGGGGGCTCGTGTCGATCTCGATGCTGAGATCGCCCGCTTGGCGCTCGGGGGCGAGCTTTATGTCTGCGGCCCCATCGGCATGCTGGAGGCGGCCAAACGCGCCTGGCAGCGGAGCGGGCGCCCGGTGGACCAGCTGCGGTTCGAGACCTTCGGGAACAGCGGCCGCTTTGCAACCGAGCCGTTCAAGGTAAAGATCCCCCGGCTCGGCGTGGAGATCGAAGTTCCGCAGAACAAAACCATGCTGGAGGCTCTGGAGGCGGCCGGTGTCGGGATGATCTCCGACTGCCGGCGAGGGGAGTGCGGCCTGTGCGCCCTGTACATCCTCGACGTGAGCGGGACCGTCGATCACCGGGATGTCTTCTTCAGCGATGAGGAGAAGGCCGAGAACAGGAAGCTCTGTACCTGCGTGTCCCGCGTGGCCGGCGGCGAGATCACCATCGACACCGCTGACAGGGCCGCATGATGTCGACAGTCTCACCGGAATCATCGAAGAGAACCATGATCAAGGCAGCCGACAAGGGCAGCGACCGTTCCGTGACGCAGACCGTGAAGGCACAGTTTGCCCTTCGCGAACTCATCCTGCGCGGCGAGCTGAATCCTGGCGAGCGTGTTTCCGAGCTGCAGATGGTGGAGCGCCTCGGGGTCTCCCGAACGCCGGTCCGCATGGCCCTCGTGCGGCTTGAGGAGGAGGGGCTGCTGGAGGCCATTCCTTCCGGGGGCTTCTCGATCAAGACCTTCTCGGAAAAGGAGGTCTTCGAGTCCATCGAGATCCGCGGGACGCTTGAGGGATTGGCCGCGCGGCTTGCGGCCGAGCGCGGCGTGAGCCGAACGGATCTGCGGAACGCTGCCGACTGCCTGGACGCCATCGACGACGTGATGCGCCGGGGAACCACCGAGATCGATCTTTCCCGATATGTGGAGCTGAACGCAAAGTTCCACAGCATCCTGATCGGGATGGCCGACAGCCAGACCCTCGCCCGGCAGCTTGAACGGGTCAGCGCGCTTCCTTTCGCTTCGCCGAGCGCCCTGGTGCCCGTCCAGTCGCGCTCCCCGGAGCTGAACCAAATCCTGTTCGTCGCCCAGGACCAGCACCACTGCGTCCTCTCGGCTATCGAGCGGCGGGAGGGAACCCGGGCCGAGGCGATCATGCGCGAGCACGCACGCATTGCACACCGCAATCTGGAACGGGCGCTGACGAACCAGAGGGACATGGACATGGTGCCAGGTTCCGTGCTCATCAAAAGGCGCATCCGCGCTTAAGGCTGCAAAAGGCTGAGAAGCCAAAGAGGGAGGAAAGAGGAAATGCTACGTCGGACATTTTTAGGCGCTGCGGCGGCCATGCTGGCCCTGAGCGGAGCGGCCTCGGCACAGGAGACCCTGAAGATCGGCTTGATCCTGCCGATGACGGGGC
>JALYFY010000541.1 GCA_030777385.1 Pseudomonadota bacterium
GCCAGAACTCGTGTGGCGTGGGCCGGCAATACACCGGATCGGCCGGCAAGATCACCAGCTGCCAGATTGGCGTGTTTGCCGCTTACGTGTCGAACAAGGGCTGCGCCTTCATCGACCGTCAGCTGTATCTGCCACAGGATTGGACCACCAAGCCCGAGCGCCGGACCGCCGCTCATGTGCCCGACAGCCTCCGCTTTGTCACCAAACCTGAGATCGCCGCGCAGATGATCGAGGGGGCACTGGCAGCCGGTGTGCCGTTCGACTGGGTAGCCACCGACACCGTCTATGGCGTCGGCAAAGTGGAGATGCTGTTGCGCCGCGCCGGCAAGGGCTATGTGCTGGGCGCGCATGCCACTGATCAGTTCTATTCCTGGATCGACAAACCCGAAGTCGCCGGCACGGCCGAGCAGATCGCGAAGGCTCTTCCCTCTGAGGTTTGGCGACGCCTGTCGGCGGGAGACGGCACCAAGGGCCTGCGCCTGTATGACTGGGCTTATGTCGAGTTGGCGGATCTCAGGGCGGAGGAATACAACGATGATCTCACCGGCCTGTGGACCCGCGGCCTGCTGATCCGGCGCAGCCTTGTCGATCAGGATCTGGCGTTCTTCTCGACCTGGTGTCCGGCCGGGACCCCAATCGGAGAGCTGGTGCGGGTGGAGGGGCAGCGATGGGCGATTGAGGATGCATTCGAGACCGCCAAGACGGAGTTAGGTCTCACCCACAACGAGACGCGCTCGTGGCATGGCTGGCACCGGCATGTCTCACTGGTGATGCTGGCGTTCGCCATGATGGCGGTGGTGCGCCAGCGCGCCAACAGCCTGAACTCCCCCCAAAAAAGAAGCGACGAGGCCCGGCGGCAACGCTGGTGCGATGGTCTGTCCAGGAAATCCGCCGTGTGGCCACCCGCCTCCAGCAACGTCGGATCGAGCCTGCCTTCGTGATCGCCTGGTCCGCCTGGCGCCGAGCGCATCAGGCTATGGCGCGAGCCTCACATCGCAAACGATCGGTGCAACTGTAGTGTTAATGATCTTCACGAAAGTCCGGTAACGGAGAGGCCTGCATGGCGAAAGAAGCTGGTAATGAGTTCAGGTTGGCGCTGTAGGCGGCCGAACTCGCGGCGGGCCAGACGATGCAGGTCGGCGACTGATCCAGGCAGCGCGTTCTCCATGGCCCGTTTGACGCAAGCATTGCATTGCTCCTCCGGATTGAGCTCAGGGGCGTACGCCGGCAGATAGGCCACCGCATAGTCTTGCGCGTGTGCAGCAATGAAGGCGCTCGTCGCCCGCGAGCGATGGGCGTTAAGCCGATCCCAGACCACCAGTAGCGGTGTGCCGATCTGGCGACGGAAATACCGCAGGGTCAAGATCACGGTGTCACTCGAGACGCTGGTGCGGAAATGGCGGGCCAAGAGCCGACCGTCGGGCGTGATCGCCACCACGCTCGACACCTCGCGCCTCTTGCTCACCCGCTGGAGCATCGGGGTGATCCCGCGCCGTGCCCAAGTCGTGCCCGGCCGGGCGCGGAAGCTGTGGCCGGTCTCATCCCAGAGGACAAGCGTGCGGTGTTCCCGCTGTGCCTTTTTTTCAAAGCGACCCATTCCCGCCTGGGCCAGACCGCAATGACCAGTTCGTCGCGTTCCTTGGCCTGGGTGGCAGGGCGCTGCACGCTGAAGCCATGGGCCTTCAGAGGCCGCTCCAGGTACCGCGGGTGATAGCGCACCTTGAACCGGCGCTCGATCAGAGCCGCAATGCGCTTGAGGGTCCAGCGCTCAGTGGGGAAACCCGCTGCCACCGCGCCCCGGTCCAGGAGGCGACCCAGATGCACCCTATCCCGGGCAGCAAGCCGGGGCGGTCGCCCGGTCCTGGCGCGGGTTGCCATTCCGCACCAGCCCTGCTGGGCGAGGATTGTAGCCCAGCGCGAGACACTGGCCCGGCTCACGTCCAACTGACGGGCGATGGCTGCCTGCGTCAATCGCCCCTGGCGCAAAAGCCTCGCGGCAGCCAGACGGCGTTCCTCCAACTGGTCCACCGTCCAATGCGCCGGCCGCCATATGTTGCCGTCCATCGCGCACGACCTCACGATGATCGATACCGTCCTATGTTACTCCACTTCCGTGAAGGTCATTAAGAGGCCAGCTCCAACAACCTTGGCGCAGATCGCTTGAACGACAGCAGGAGCGACGCGCCCATTGCGGAGGCCGTGAATAC
>JALYFY010000542.1 GCA_030777385.1 Pseudomonadota bacterium
CGCTTGACCGGCACGAGTATCTTCATTCCTTGGGCCTCCGGATGTTGTGGAGATGGTCAGGCTGACGCATCGAACGGGGCCTCACATCAGCCAGTACGGCAGTGCGAGCCAGCGAGGCAGCAGGCCATCGGGATAGTCGAGATACAGAACGGTAGTCAGGAGCGTCAGCACGGCCACGACGCCCACCGAGAACGCCGCATTGCGGTAGAAGGGGCGCCCGCACTCGGCCGTGATGAATGCGAAGACGTAGATGGCGGAGGCAATGGTGAACCCCAACACATACACCAGCCCCAGGAAGAGCAGGAACCAGCCAACGTAAAGCGAACGTCCGGGCTGACCGGCATATCCATCCCCGCCCGACTGATCACCGTCGGCCAGAACCGGGTTGGTGAGTTGCGCAGTTGCCTGCTGCGCCATCACGCCAACGAGCAGGGCAAGCGTGATGAGGCCGATCCCCAGAGGATAAAGTCGGGTGAGGTAAGCCGCGTTCGCCAAGGCCACGAGGGCAACCACAAAGGCGACGACCAACGCAGCGGAGAATATGAGCTGCGGTCGGCGGCTGAGGGGCGCCGCGGCAACATCCGAGGACGGGTCCTTGCGCAGCATGTTGTAGACCCCGACGGCGAGCGAAGCCAGGACCAGGGCTGCAATCAGCATCGCCTGCGGACGCGCCATGAACGAGAGTCCATAGACTTGGGCCGTTTGGTAGATGTTCGCCTCAAGACCAGGGGACAGCACAAAGCCCACGACAAGAGCCGGACGGGACCAGTCGAAGCGCTTCAGGAACAGACCGAACACGGCCAAGCCCATCAGCGTGAACAGGTCTCCCCAGCTCTGGGTCGACTGATACGCCGTGAACATGAGGATCACGGTGATCATAGGGGCCAGAAACGCGTAGCGCACCAGCGTGAGGCGGGCGATCGGACCTGCAAGCAGGATGCAAAGGATTGCCCCGAAGACGTTCGCAATGGCCAGCGACCAGATGATGATGAACGTGAGGTCCAGGTTGTCGGTCACCATGCGGGCGCCCGGCTCCAGGCCGATCAGGACAAAGGCGCCAAGCAGCAGCGCCATCGACCCAGACCCGGGAATACCAAAGAACAGGGTGGGCACGAGGTCGCCACCCCGCACCGCGTTGTTGGCAGCCTCCGGAGCAATGACCCCCCGGATGTCGCCTTTTCCGAACTTCGACTTGTCCTTGGAGGACTGCACGACGTGGCCATATGCCAACCAGTCCGCGGTTGACGCGCCCACACCGGGCAGCACCCCAATGATCGCACCCAGTCCGGAGACACGGATGACCAGCCACCAATTGCGGAACGTGTCGGCGATACCCTCCCGCCAGCCGCTTCCCAGCTTCTCGATGGTCGAGATCGCGGAGCGTTGGCGCATCAGATCCACGATCTCGGGCATGGCAAAAACACCGAGCGCCAGGACCACGAGTGGTATTCCGTCGCTGAGATAAACTGTGCCGAAGGTGTAGCGCAGCTCCCCAGTTGCCGGCGCGCTACCGACAGCCCCGAGCATGAGACCGATGCCGCACGATGCGAGTCCTTTAAGCGCACTTTTCCCGGTCAGCGACCCGACCATGGTCAAGGCCAGCAGAATGAGCAGGAGCTGTTCGCCCATTCCCACCCCAAGGATCAGCGGCCGGGCGATGAAGACGCAGGCCGTCAGGACGAGCGAGCCAAGCAGACCCCCAAGGAGGGAGGCGGAGAAGGACGCCGCCAGCGCTCGAGCCGCATGTCCTTGCCGAGCCAGCGGGAAGCCGTCGAGCACGGTTGCCGAGGACGATCCGCCCGGAATGCCCATCAAGATGGACGGAAAAGTGTCGCCCGTGGCCGTGGTCGCCAGCATGCCGATCATCAGCGCCAGTGCGGAGGCCTGGTCCATGCCGTAGACGAAGGGAAGGAGGAGGGCCATGCCGGCGGTGCCTCCCATGCCCGGCAGGATCCCGACCACCATCCCGACGATGACGCCGAGCCATAAGAACAGAAAGTGCTGGACTGACAGGAGTTCCTGCAAGGCCTCAAACATAGCGGACATGGAGCTTCCTTCGCGCGTAGACGGAAACGCGGGGCCACACCAGGCCACCCCGCTCGCAGGTCGGTTACGGGGTGTTAGGGCAAGGCGCTATCATACGCCCCAGTCTGGCCTCGATGGAGGCGAGGTCCGAACGGGCCGCGGAAACCCATGGCATCGTCGCCCATGGCACCGTCCATGTCACGATAGAGCTCATTCTTCCTCCCATCTCACACCAGGCCCGGTCAGGGCCGCTTTTCCGAGGTCTTGTGGACAGGTGCCCCTTTTGGGGTCTTCTGTTCCACCATACGGAACGATGTTTCACGGTGTTGACACTATGGGGGGAGATTCGTAGTGTCAAGCAGGCTCGAGCTGACGAGCTGCATGCACTGGGAGAAGCATAGCAATGGACAACGGAACCGTTCAGCCACAAGCGGCGCCGACGCCGAGCGGAGGCAACAAGCCTGAAACGACAACGCCGACGGTTCGCCTCCGCCAGCTTCTTGCGCGGAAAGACCGTGTTCTCGCGATCATGCACCCGCAGACTGCCGCCTTCGCCCGGATCATGGAGCAGGCAGGCTGCGAGGT
The DNA here is from genome assembly GCA_030777385.1 of Pseudomonadota bacterium. Lineage (GTDB taxonomy): Bacteria > Pseudomonadota > Alphaproteobacteria > Rhizobiales > Beijerinckiaceae > Microvirga. Next base: position 2,611 of record JALYFY010000542.1, read on the forward strand.
CGGCTTCGTGGGAACAGGCCAAGTCGTCGGGGGCTATACGGGTCTGACCGATGTCGGCACGGCGACAATGACCGAGTGCGTGCAGATCGGCGGCTGGATCGCCCAATCGGTGTCGATGCCAATCATTCTTGACGGCGATACTGGACATGGCGGGATCATGGCCGTCCGTCGCTTCGTGCGAGAGTGCATCCGCGCGGGCATCGCCGGCATTCGGCTCGACGATCAGCCGATCGAGGGCAAGCGGCGCACGGGCACGGCCGGCCTCGAGGTCGTGCCTCTGGAGCAGGCTGTTGCCCGATACCGTGCTGCGGTCGATATGCGGAACGAGCTCGATCCGAACTTCGTGGTGATGGCGCAGTGCTATGCCCGCGACGCAGCGAACGGGACTTTCGAAGACACGCTCGCGCGCATGAAAGCCTATGAAACCGAAGCCGGCGTCGACTGGGTCCAGCTCGAGGCGCCGCACTCGGTGGAAGAGATCCGCGCTGCTCGCGCCGAGATCGACGGCACGTTCTCCTTCATGAAAGGCAGGCTCCCGCGCTTCCTGACTCTGGAGGAGCACCTCGATCTCGGGGTCAACGTCGCTTGGTTGCCGAGCTTCACGCACCACGTCACATGGGCGGCCATGACCGACTTCATGCAGGCCTTCAATGAAAAGGGGCTCGGCGCCTGGGATGACTTCCTGGAGAGCCGAAAGGATCGGCCTTACCTCGAGCCCAGACTCGGCGTTGGCGGCGAAGGCGCTGACCTCCAGCGGGAGCTTGAAGAGCGTTACTTTTCGCCAGAGCTGCTGGCCAAGTACAAGCAGCGCGCCGCAGGCTGAATCGCGACGCGCGGGCCGGCGAAGAGCCGGTCCGCACATCTGGAGCCTCTGCAAGCAGGACCTGTTATTCTGTCGCGAGATTGCGCCATAGCTATAACAGACCAGTGCGCTCTGTCAGACGACCTAGCCCACGAAGGACCAGCCATGTCCTCACGACGTCTACTCACTGCGGAAACCAGTCTTGTCTCCCCTGGTATCTGCGCACGCTTTGATGACTTGATCCGACCTGCCCTTCGCCAGGCATTCCCCCTGCCTGCTGAAGATCAGACGGGCAACGAGAAATTCCGTCTACTGCTGGATGCGTTGGCCCAACGCGCAGGCGAGCACAGCGGCGAGGCCGAGCAGAAGTGAGCTTGGGGGACTGGTATAGGGCTACTCTGACAGCGGGACACGCCAGCGCGTCTTCCCGTTTCCGGTAGATCACCTGGCGGTGGAACAACAAGAAGGCTGGTCACCTCCGGCGTTCATCGCGATGCTGGCTTCCAGAGCGCCGCCGCTGCCGTTTGACC
>JALYFY010000543.1 GCA_030777385.1 Pseudomonadota bacterium
CCGTTGATGAGATCGAAGCTGGAGGCTTGGGAAACCAGCGGAACCAGCGCTTCCCGGACGGCGAAACCGATTCCTTGTTCTCTCAAGTAGGCCTGCACGCCGGCGGCGGCATCAAGGCCATATGCGGAGCCGCCGGACAGAACGACGCCATGAATGCCAGGCACCATCTTGTCGGGCTGCAGCAGATCCGTCTCACGCGTGGCAGGCGCCCCGCCCATCACTTCGCAGGAAACGACTGCAGGTTCATCGAAAAGAGCGACCGTCACGCCGGATCCGAGCGTGGCGTCATGGGCGTTGCCGACACGAAGGCCGGGAACATCAGTGATAAGATTGCGGAGCTGGGTCATCGTCACAGCAAACCCAAAATCGGCTCCCTTCACAAGCTGGAGAACGGGCGTTTCACCGGCTTTCGTAAGAAAACGCGACGGGATACAAGGCTTGATGCTCAGCGTTTCCTTTCCGGCCGCGGCCCTTGGCGGCCTCATCAGTTTCTTGAGCCCCTGCGTTCTGCCGCTGGTGCCGCCTTATCTGTCCTTCCTGGCAGGCACGACCTTCGATCAATTGAGCGCAGGCGACGACCGCGCTGTTCGTCATCGGGCCATGGTGGCGGCGCTGCTCTTCGTGGCGGGCTTTTCCACCGTCTTCGTGCTTCTCGGCGCGACGGCATCGGCCTTGGGGCAGGTGATCCGCCAGTATCTCGATGTGCTCAGCACGGTGGCGGGCATCGCCATCATCGTCATGGGCCTGCACTTTCTCGGGCTGTTCCGGATTGCGCTGTTCTACCGGGAGGCTCGGTTCAACGTGACGAGACCGGTGGGCCTCTGGGGGGCCTACCTGATGGGTCTCGCCTTCGCGTTTGGCTGGACGCCCTGCATCGGTCCGGTGCTGGCGGCGATCCTGACTGTGGCGGGCTCGGAGGACAGCGTGTCCCATGGGGCCCTGCTGCTGGCGGCCTACTCGGCAGGACTGGGGATTCCCTTCCTGCTCGCGGCCTTCGCCATGAAGCCTTTCGTAGCACTTTTGAAGCGCATGCGGTCGCAGTTCGCCATGGTCGAAAAGGTCATGGGGGTTCTCCTGGTCCTGACCGGCATCGCCTTTCTCACCGGCTGGATCACGAACATGTCGTTCTGGCTCCTGGAGACTTTCCCGGTCCTGGGGACCCTTGGGTAAGCTCACAGGAATCGGGTCGCGCGGCGCGCCTGGTTTCCTGACACTGGGGGTCCCAATGAGGAGATCACCCATGTCATTCCAGATTCGCGGGCTCGAAGCGGAGGCTTTCGCGGCGCTGTTCCCTAAGAGTGCAGACGAACTTGCAGCTATTGGGGCCCAGCGTGTCTATGCCGATGCGGCCGACCTCTATCCGTGCCGGGTAGCGCTGAGGCGTGTGGAAGAAGGAGAGGAACTGCTGCTCCTCAACCATGCCCATCAAACGACGGCGAGTTCACCCTACCGTGCCGCCGGGCCGATTTTTGTCAGCCGTTCCGCCAAAACAGGGCGCTATCGGGGCGAGCTGCCGCCGATGCTGCGGGATCGGCTTCTTTCGCTTCGCGCCTACGACGCGAAGGCCTTCATCGTGGATGCGGAGGTGGCGGAGGGCAGCGCGGTGGTGCGCCTGATCGAGCGGTTCTTCGCCGATCCCGCAGTCACCCATATCGATGCCCATTTTGCCCGGCGCGGATGCTTTGCGGCTCGGATCGAGCGAGCCTGACCTTAAGGGCGGATGTGGTGCCCTGCTGCCTGCAGGGTCTCCACGGCACGCTCCACATCTCCTGCCTTCACCAGCACGTAGTCGGTGCTGAAGGTGGACGTGGCGAAGATGCCGATCCCGGCTTTGGCCAGGGGTTCGAGCACGGACGCCAGTATGCCTGGAACGCTGAGATCGGTGCTCACCACGATCCGGAAACAGCGCCAGCCTGCATTCATCTCAGCACCGGGCGGAGCCTGATCGGGCGGACAAACCAGTGTCGTTTCTTCCACGGAATAAACGAGCAGGGAGAAAGACCCCGCAGGAGGCGGCTTGACCGGCTCACCCGCAGGAAGACAGCAGATGCAATAGGTCTCCTTGAGAAGGGACAGATTGAGGGACGGCATGTCGGCTCCTTGCTGCAGCACTGCTACGAAAAAGCCCGCCCTGTTGCCAGGGCGGGCTTCCCGATCATCGGCTTGCGGCCGATAGATTACATGGCAAGCTCGTTGCCGGAGTAGGTGATGGTGCCGTCAGCGCCCTTCTTCCAGACGTACATGACGTAGTCCGGACGGGTGATGTCGCCCTTCTTGTCGAAGGAGATGTCGCCGATCACGGTCTTGAAGGGCTTGCCGGCCTTCATGGCGTCGGAAACCTTCTTGCCATCGGTGCTGTTGGCCTGCTTTGCAGCTTCCGCCAGGATCTGGGTCGCGGCGTAGCTGTAGAGCGTGTAGGCCTCAG
>JALYFY010000544.1 GCA_030777385.1 Pseudomonadota bacterium
GTCTCGGGCGGCATAGCCGTAAGGCGAAGTGGCGCGACTTCTCGGTTCTCATCCTGAACAGCGTATTCATTGAAAGGACCCGACCATCGGTCGAAAGCGGAGCGGAGTACGTGGGCTAAGATTGTGAGACTTATGCTGCGACATGCTCGCCAGTGATAATGTCCTCGACTTCCTGGATGGAGCTTGTCCGGGGCGAGAGATCATCCGATGCGATGGTGCCTCGGCGCATGACAACAATGCGGTCTACCACTTGGAAGACATGATGAATGTTATGCGCAATGAATATGCAACTGTGGCCGGTGTCTCTCGCTTCGCGCACGAAGCGGAGGACCCCTTGCGTCTCGGCCACGCCGAGATTGTTGGTCGGCTCGTCGAGGATGATGAGGTCGCTCTCGAAATACATGGCGCGGGCGATTGCCACAGCCTGACGCTCGCCCCCAGACAGTGAGCCGATCGGAGTCGTGGGCGGAATGTTCTTGGATATGCCCACTCGGCGCAGGAGCTCGGCCGCGACCCCGTTCATTCGATCGAGGTCCAGGCGATCGAGGAAGCCCGGGCCCTTGCGCAGTTCGCGCCCCAGAAACAGGTTGCGTGCGATGGAGAGCTGCGGGACCAGCGCTGAGTCTTGATAGATCGTCTCGATGCCATTGGCGATAGCGTCGAGGGTTGACCGCATCCGTACGGGGCGGCCCTTGATGACAATCTCGCCGCTCGTGTAGGGGACAGCGCCGGAGAGCACCTTGATCAGGGTAGATTTGCCGGCACCATTATCGCCCAAGAGCCCCACGATCTCTCCACGCCGGATGGACAAGTTAACGCCCCGGAGCGCGTGAACGCCGCCGTAGGACTTCTCAATGTTCCGCATTTCTACGAGGCTGTCGCCGTTGGCGCCTGCCATGGTCAGGTCCCCGGGTTGTGCCGGCGCTCAAGGCCGGAATGGAGCGCCATCATCCCCAGGATGATAGCGCCGATGAAGATGTTGTAAGCGAGGCCCGGGACCCCGATCATGACGATCCCGTTGCGCATCAGACGGAGGATCAGAACGCCTAGGACAGTGCCAACGATGGTGCCGCGCCCACCGGTCAGCACGGTGCCCCCGATGACTACCATCGCGATGACCTCGAGCTCGTAACCCGTCCCCGAGTTCGGATTTGCGGCCGAGACACGGATTGATGAGATGGCTCCGGCGAAGGCGGCCAACAATGCCGAGAGCATGAATAGGATGATCTTGACGCGGCCGGTCTTGACGCCGCGGTTACGCGCCGCGCCGGGATTGCCGCCTGTGGCCTGGATCCAGTTACCGAAGCGCGTTCCGGTCAGAAGGTAGTGAAAGGCAACGGCGATGATGGCGAACCAGATCAGGCTCATGTAAATGCGTAGCCCGCCGGCGCAGCCTACGCCTTCGCCCCCCATGCAAATTTCGCCCACGAGAGCTTGCGCGAGCCATTGCTCGCCGGCGTTCCAAGTGCGCTGGGGGAAGCCATCGGTGAGCCAGAGCGCCGTGCCACGCACGACGAGGAGCATCCCCAGTGTGACCAGGAACGAGGGGATAACGAGACGCGTGACGAACAGCCCGCTGATCAGGCCGATGCCCAGCGCAAGGAGAAGCGCCACCAGGAAAGCCAGGCCGAGCGGCATAGTCCCGGTGTTGACCAGCGTCCACATCACGACCGGGGCGAAGCCAAAGACCGAACCCACGGACAGGTCGAACTCGCCCGCCGTCATGAGGAGGGTCATGGCGAGCGCAATAAAGCCCAGCTCGACTGTGAAGGTCAGGGCATTGCCAATGTTGGTTAGCGACAGAAAAGCGGGGTTGATCGAGGTGAAGACGACAATCATCCCCACTAATAGCACCAGCGGCCCGAACTCCGGCTTGGAGACGAACGCACGGAGCGCGCCTGGCCGGGGTGGATGAGCCGGCAGCGCGGTGGTTGGGTTAGCCATGGTCGACACCGGGGAAAAGGGAGGAAAGGCCTGTGCCCGAGGGGGCGCAGGCCGGAGCCGCCGTCACTGGCCGCCCATGATTCCGTGGTAAAGCTGCGCCGTCTCGGCCTCGTAGAGCGCGCCGGTAAGGACGTCAAAGCCGATCGGAATGCCCGAGGACTCCATGAGGAGGGACGACAGGCACATGTAAGAGGTAGCCTGCGGATCCTGCCACATGGCAGCGTTGACGTAGCCGTCCATCACTGCCTGCGTGGTGTCGAGACTGTTGCCCCAGCCTACGACCGGAATCTCGCCAGCCGGGATGCCAGCTTGGTCGAAGACCCGCTGGACCGAGCCGGTCACCAAGTCTCCGAGGCCGATTATGGCCGAGATGCGTTCCCGGTTCGCCGTCAGATAGTCGGTCATACGAGTGATAATCTCGGCTTGGTCGAGCGTGGCGTCGGTCACCTCCCATGTGATGCCCAGGGGCTCGAAGACCTCGGCGATGCCCCGCTCTTCCTCCACGCCATAGGAGGCGCCGGGAACCTCGACGGGCATCCAGACGAAGTCGCCCTCCTGCACAAGTTGATTGTCCACGAGGTACTGCGCCCACTGCCGGCCAATCGAGAGCAGGTCGCCACCTACATAGGCGTTCCAGTCCGGTGCCTCATCGGACG